>JAAFID010000134.1 GCA_013297765.1 Cytophagales bacterium
CTAAAAGCATAAGTCAAGCCAAAATTAATGACACATGGCAAATCACAGAAATTACCAAAAAAAATCTCGACCTTTTCAAAAAAATAAATATAGACTACCTAATTTAAGCGGAGTTTGGGATTAAATTCAAAAATTATTCTAAATCAATAACATATATGCATTTCGCCTTCTTGCAAAAATTCGGATTCGCTATTGCAATGCTACTTTTCGGAAACTTAGCTACCAGCATTGCACAATCGACCAAGGAGTTTAAGACCAATACCGACACACTTGTGGTCTATGCCGATGTGCCAGGATTGTTGCCTTCGGACAAATACACCATACGTGTTCGCTCAGCAGCAACCAACAAGGTATGGGTAGATGTTTTTGCCCACTATACCTATAACAGAGCACTGGAACTTCCAAATAGTCCTAAGACAGATGGTACTTTTCAACCAACAACAGTTCAGCATTATGCAAGACATACCGCAGGCTGGAGTCATACTTACGGTAGTATTGAAATGTGTAAAAACATGCCAGTGGAGGTGGAAATAGCTGCAAAAAATGGGTTAAAAATTGCTGGCAAAGATTTCTTCAAAGCTAACGTTCACCCAGCTCAGAAAGCAAGCTTAGCAACGCTAGTTAACGGAAAAATATATTTTACAATTACCAATCCAGCACAACTTGTTATTGATATCAATGGGCAAATGGATGATTATAATGCCGCAATTAACCCTATAGGTGAACCTGTCCATGCAATAAGTCTATTCGCAAATCCTTTTATTAAGAAGCCTTCACTAAATGGTGCTAGAGTGCATTATGTAGAACCAGGAACCGATTCGGTAACATTGAGAAACATCAATTCAGCTTCTTATGACACATTGTATTTTAAACCTGGTGTACATAATGCAGGCAAGGATTTTAAAATTTATCCTGGTAAAGTAAATTATATTCCTGGAGATGCCATTTTTTATGGCAATATCAACAATATAGGCGTTTCTCAAGGAATCTATTCGCAAAATGGAGAGCATATTAAGATTTATGGCTATGGTACTATTTCAAGCGCCAAAATAACGCACCCAAGCTATGTGGTAAATGCAACAGGTTCATTTAAAGGAATTGAAATAGAGAATGGTCTTAATTGGCGTGTTTATGGGGTAAGCATTGTTGATCCAGCCAATCATTCGGTTTACACTATTGGTGGCAATAATGGATTGTTTAGCTGGACAAAAGTAATCTCATGGCGTGCCAATGGGGATGGTATAGGTGGCTATGAACCCGCTGAGGATTGTTTTATAAGAACTCAAGATGACTGCTCGTATGCGAAAGGGCCAAAGCGAAGATGTACCTTTTGGAAAGATGCCAATGCAGCACTATTTCACTTAGCAACTATTACCGAAAACGAAGCAACCCCTGTAATTATTGAAGATTGCGACGTGATATATGCTCGTTTACGCAACGCAGTAGGGACCAATGGTGGTGGGTTTCAACAACGTGGGGAAGGTACTCCTGGACAACGAAAAATAAATGTAATTTTTAGAAATATTCGCATTCACGACAAGTTGGTTAACATGCCAATAATTCATCTTGTTTCCTATAGTGGCGGTACTGCAAATGCTCCCTCAAGCGTAGGTTCGAGTTACTCGGGTTTTTTATTTCAAAACATATCTATTGCAGGCATGGCAGCGGGCAATAAACAACGCATATTGGGTTGTGCTGAAGCTCCTTGGTATGGCGGCTTAATATTCGATAACCTAACTATAGGTGGCACGAAAGTAACACTCGCAAATCATCAAACGTATTTTGAAACAAACGAGTATGTGAAATATCTTTTATTCGGAATGCCCCAAAATGTAACATTAACAACCATTGCAGATGCTTCTAAAGGTTCAATTAGTCGCAATCCACAGCAAAGCACTTATCTCGAAACCAGCTCGGTAATTTTAACTGCAACAGGCAAGCCTGGGTATGTTTTCACAAATTGGAGTGGCGATGCATCAGGCATATCAAACCCCCTTTCAGTGGTGATGGATAAAAATATGTCCATTACAGCTAATTTTTCAACACCTAATTTTAGTGAACCTATACTTATTGCTGCCCCAGGTTCTGGGTCATTTACAGTCCCTACAGGAATAGATAGTGTTACTGTAAAAGTTTGGGGAGCTGGTGGAGCCGGTGGTTCGGCCTCAAATGATGCTATTGCTAGTCAGTCACGTGGCGGTGGTGGTGCTGGTGGTGGTTTTGTTATTGTTAAGAAAAAAGTAACTACAGGTCAAGTGTTGAGTTATACCGTAGGTGCAAGTGGTATAGCTGCCCCAATAGGGTTTGCAAATCTTTCTGTAGATGCTGTTCAGCATGGCGGCACTTCAACTGTTTCTTTAGATGCTAAAGTGATTGCACTAGCCCAAGGCGGTCCTGGTGGACAAAATATTGCTGGTGCTTTTGCAAGTGGTACTGGAGGAATTGCTCCTCAATCGGGCAATGTGGGAGATGTTGTTTTTTACGGTGGTAACGGTGCAACAGCCAATTCAGCGGGTACTGGTGGTGGTGGCGGTAGTGCTGGTGCTGGTGGTAAAGGAGGCGATGCTACATCTGGCTCAAATTCATTTGGAATAGGTGGTGCCGATGGTGGAGCTGATGGTGGAATGGGAATAAATTCAACGAACATTGGCAATGCTGGCAATGTACCTGGTGCAGGTGGTTCTGGGGCGGCCGTACGTGCATCGGCTAATAATAGTATGAAAGGTGGCGACGGTGCTAATGGTAAAATGATTTTCTATTTTAAATCTGCCACTACTTCTACGCTACTTCTCACAGAAACCAACAAAAGCATATCCATTTACCCAAATCCTGCAGTAGAGAAGTTGTTTTACAGTTCTACAGACAAGCAAATAGAAAAAATACAATTGATAGATGTTGCAGGCAAAATGGTGTATACTAATAATGTACAGTTGTTCAATGGCAGCATAGATTTGTCAGGCATTGCAAGTGGGTTATATGTTGCAAAGTTGCAAACAAGCAATAGCAGTTATACAACAAGGGTATTTATAAATCATATAAATTAATGATAATGAATACTAACATTAGTATTGCTAGAAAAAAAACACTGTGCTTACTGATAATGCTTGTATTAGCAGGCTTTTCATTTGTAAATGCCCAGATGGTTACTGTTGTGCCAGCTGAATATCCCGATGCGTTGACCAATCCACTAATGGGATTTCGAGAAGATTATGGCCCAGGGATAGGAAAAGGCACTGCCGATTGGAATGCACTGCCTTACACAAGTCTTGTGCGCCATTATATTTACTGGAATGATATTAATAATTTAGAAACCGATGGTGTACAAAAAATTATAGATTTCTGCAATGCCAGATGGAAGGGTTGCGAAGCTGCCAATGTTAGGATTATTCCTCGTGTTATTTTGCAATATGGCGATAACGAATTTTACTTTCCTTCCTATTTGACTGCTGGCGATTATACAAGTCAGAAAAGCAGAGATGCAGTAGTGAAAATGATAAAAATGTTGGGAGAGGCTTGGGACAATGATCCTAGAGTTGCCTGGGTGCAAACCGGTATAATTGGCAAATGGGGCGAGCAGGAAAGTCCTGTGGGCATCGGCGAAAATGTAGTAGCTCCTGACAATTCAAACTGGGCAACAATTATGGGCCAGGCTTTTGCCTTAGCTTTTACTAATAAAATGCAATTGGTTCGCAATCAGAATAATTGGTCGCAGTCCATGGGTACTTATTGGGATTCGTTTGCCCATACTGGACAATATTCGGGTGCATGGACAAATATTAAAAACATGAATGCTGCTGGACGTTATTTGGCATCGCCTGTTGAGGGCGAAGTGGCTTATAATTGGGGTGCTAGCGGATTGGCTAATTTTGGAACTACGCCCAATGAGACCTGCACTTCACCTGCATATTTTAACTTTATGATTAACACCATCAAGCAATTACACTGCTCTGGCTTAGGGTGGATATCGGGCTACACACCTAGTGCAGCAACCGCAACGGGTGCGAACCTAATTCAAAAGGCATTTGGTTATCGTTTCAAAATTAGTGAATTTAAGTGTGCGGCTCGCACCGAACCTGGTGGCAACCTAACCATGAGTGCAAAGGTTAAAAATATTGGTTCTGCAGTGCTGTTTGAAAATTATCCAGTAGCATTTGTACTTGTTAATGAGACAACCCGCCAAATAGTTTTTCAATCTGTTATTAGCGGCACTAACACCAAAGCATGGAGACCTGGTTCAAATTATGATTGGGATCCCAATTCAAACCCCAATGGCAGCAGCGTTTATTTAACACCTGCTGTAGATAATTTAATCTATGCCTCTATACCCATTCCATCCAGCATTGCACCCGGTCAATACTTAGCTGCAATTGCAATACTAGACCCATCAACACAAAAGCCTGGTGTCTTTTTTGCCGTACCAAATTTCTTTAAGGAAAGCCAAAGCCAACCCTTATGCCGCATTGGTATTGGTGCTGATGCAGCAAATAGCATCGTTACTGGCCCATTCGACAATCCAGTGACCGATGACATGCGCTATTATACCTTGATTCCCACAGGACCTACTTATTCACTTACAACAAATCAATCTTCAGGGGGTATCATTAGTCCCTCCAATGCTAACTTTGCCCAGAACAGTACCATCATAGTTACAGCTGTCCCTAATAGTGGTTATAAATTTGATAGTTGGGGAGGCAGCCTCACTGGTGTAACCAACCCCACTACGCTTTTGATGAATGCCAATAAAACCATTTCAGCATCTTTTAGTGCTATTCCTCCAGAACCAATTCCATGGTTGGCCGATTTTGATGGTTTAGCTGATGGCATCACAGCCCAAGGATATCCTACCACCTGGACTGCAACACCAGCTACAGGAAATTTCGGCGTTTTAAGCAATGAGATAGCGTTCAATAACGTTGGCACCGATGGGGTGTTTATGACAGCCCCAATTGATATTTCATCGGGTCCTGTAACAGTTAGTTTAAAGGTGCGTGGTGGAAGTGGCTTGGACGTGGGGCAAGATTTTCTTCGGTTTTATAAAAAAATTGATAATGGACCAGAAGTGCTAATCAATTCAGCAGATGGCACGCAAGTAGCTGAAACATGGACAGTAAATATTACATCGGGAAGCAAGCTAGTGCTCATTGTAAGAGCACATGTTACGTCTAGTACCGAATACTACTTTTTTGACAAACTTAATGTGGTAAGTACAATCACTAGCACATCAAAAAATGTTGAAACCCAACATCTCAGCCAAATAACTGTATATGCTAATCAGCATTTAGAAAAACTTTATGTAGAAGCCGAAAATTTATCTAAACCCATTGATATTGAAGTTTATAATCTAAGCGGTGTGTTGCTTTACGCCCTGAATACGCTCAATCCAATTACCGAAATAAATGCAAATGCACTGAAAACAAAAGGAATGGTAATGGTTAAAGTGGTAATTCAGGGTAAAACTTCGATTTTTAAAACTGTAATTTATTAGTTGAGGTTGACTTTGAAAAATGGACAGGATAAACAAATGTCATTTGGATTAATTCTTGCACTTTTTTTAAATTGAGATGTGTTGATTGGTTTAATTTAATTTACAATAAACTGAAAGTAAATTCATTAATTTGTTATTTGTCTTATTTTAAGAATTCTTATTAACAAGTTTTTTAATTGCGAAGCAATAGAAATAATAGGATTATAACTTTGTATATGAATATATTGAAAGTATAAAAATGAATCTTCCCAAATAAGAATCCTTGCTGTCATACTGTCACCATTTTTTAAGGATTTTAGCGGTTGGAATAGTTGTTGAGATGGCAATTTTTAGTAAAAATTTAAACTAAAAATTTTATGCAAGAGAAAGGTTCCATTTCCATTCACACAGAAAATATTTTTCCAATTATCAAAAAATTCCTTTACTCAGATCATGAGATATTTTTAAGGGAATTGGTTTCCAATGCAGTAGATGCTACCCAGAAATTAATTAGACTATCTAGCCTTGGCGAGTTTACTGGCGAAATAGGTGATACCAAAATCAAAGTAGCTATAGATGAAACCGCTGGCACCATTACCATAACCGACCGTGGTATAGGCATGACTGCCGAAGAGATTAAAAAATACATCAATCAAATCGCTTTTTCAGGAGCAACAGAATTTGTAGAAAAATATAAAGATAAGGGCGACGAAAAACAAATCATTGGTCACTTTGGTTTGGGTTTTTACTCAGCCTTTATGGTCGCCAGCAATGTAGAAATAAAAACACTTTCTTTCAGAGAGGGTAGTGAAGCTGCCCGCTGGGAATGCGATGGCAGTACACAGTTTGAAATTTCTCCTTTAGAAAAAACAGACAGAGGTTCAGAAGTGGTGCTTCATATTGCGGAAGATTCTAAAGAATTTTTAGAGAAAAATCGCCTTCAAGGAATTCTTAAAAAATACTGCAAATTCTTACCAATCGAAATTGAGTTTGATGGTGAAGTAATCAACGACCCAGCACCGCTGTGGACAAAGGCTCCAGCAGATTTGACAGAAGAAGATTACATCAAATTTTATCAAGAATTATATCCATTTTCAGAGCCACCATTGTTCTGGATTCATTTGAATGTCGATTATCCATTCAACCTTACTGGCGTTTTGTATTTCCCAAAATTGAAAAATGATTTTGAATTCCAACGCAACAAAATTCAATTGTATTCTCGCCAAGTATTTATTACCGACGAGGTAAAAGACGTAGTTCCAGAATTTTTAATGTTGTTGCATGGCGTAATAGATTCGCCAGATATACCACTTAACGTTTCTCGTAGCTTCTTACAAGCCGATTCTAATGTAAAGAAAATCAATGCCCACATTACCAAAAAGGTAGCCGATAAATTGGCAGAACTTTACCAAAAAGATGAAAAAGGCTTTACCGAAAAATGGGACGATATTGGCATGTTTGTAAAATATGGTATGATCAGCGACGATAAATTTTACGAAAAAGCCAAAGATTTCTGCTTGTACAAAAATACTTCGGGAGCTTACTTCACTTTAGAAAAATATAAAGAATACATTCAGGCCAACCAAGTCGATAAATCAGGCAACATGGTGGCATTGTATGCCAATGATTTGAACAAGCAACATTCATTTATAGCCTCGGCAAACAAACGTGGGTACGACGTACTAGAAATGTCGCACCAACTTGATAGCCATTTTATCAATATGCTGGAGGGCAAGGTAGAGAAATTCAACCTTAAAAGAGTAGATGCCGATACGGTAGAAAAATTGATAGAAACAGAGCATAAAATGGAAAGCCTATTGAGCGAAGGCGACCAAAAAAATGTTCAAGAAGTGTTTGAAAAAGCCATCAACAACAAAGATAGAAAGGTAGCAATAGAACCTATGCCAGCCGACGAATTGCCCGTTACCATTACGATGCCAGAGTTTATGCGTCGTATGAAAGACATGCAGGCACTTGGTGGCGGTGGTGGAATGTCGTTCATGGGCAAAATGCCAGAGATGCTCAACATTGCTGTTAATGCTAACCATCCTTTGGTGCAAAAAATAATCAATACCTCAGACGAAACAATAAAAATTGATTTGGCCAAACAAGCCTACGATTTGGCATTGCTTTCACAAGGCATGCTTACAGGTGCTGAGCTTACTAACTTTATCAAAAGAAGTGTAGCGTTATCGGTGAAGTAATCACTAATTAGAAAGTAATAATAAAGGCTGCCTTCAATGTTTTGAGGGCAGCCTTTTTTAGTTGACTTACATTGTTGTTTTTTCTAAATCCCCTAATTTATGAGCAAGATTGCTTAGTTTTTCTAATGATAATTTTCTATCAATCTTTTCAAAAAAAAATTCAACACATTTTGGTGCTTTCTTTCCAATATAACAGTTATAGTAAGCAGGATAATTTTTTTAACACTGTTTCATTCAAATAAATCTTATACTGGCGTATCTGCATATAACAGCATGCTGTTGGTCGATTCTATTTTATCTAACTAGACTTAATAACGCTATGTTAACAGAATTCACTTTTATTCCTTTTGAATCTTCTATATCAGCAAACCATTGTTCTGATGTAAATTTATCTTTTCCATTACTAATAATAATAGTTCTTTTTTCTAAGTTTATAATGTGATAGTCAATTGTATCCATTAGTAATCTTACTATTGTACCGACGTTAAATTCCATATTCTCTTCCATAATTTTAAAATTTTTCTGTTTTGTTAATTATTCTATCTTTTTTACTCTATCAAATGTATACTCAATATCATTATAATATCCAGATACAATCTGTGTGTCTGTACTGTCTTTATCATTAACCATCAAATAATTAAATTTTCCAGATAACAATGATGTTGTTTTGGTATAGGTTTGGGATTTAAATTTGACAGAGTTGATATTGAAAAAATATGTTGAGGCATTCTGTATAGTATCTTTCTTATTACAATCTCTTGAACTATATAAAACACTTCCATTTGAAAGTGTTAGTTCTAAGTTAAAACCAGAACAAAATTTAGCTAGCGGGTATTCTTCATCTAGTATGTAACCGTTTATTTGTTTAATAGGTTTATTAATCATTTGCATTGTAGATATTGAATCATGAAACATGTATAAACGAAATTTCTCCTCTGTGAAATAATTGGGAGGTTTTATTCCATCACAATCTGAATAACGCACATAAAATCCCATCGTAGCATTAGTCCCTGCAATACCACATCCTATAACCATGCGGTATTTAATGTTCTTAAAAGTATAGAATATACCGTAATCACTTGTGTTGACTACACCATTACTGTTATTATCGGGAGTTGGATTATTATTCTTTTTACTACATGAGAAGAAAAGAGAACTTATTATTACTGATATTAAGATTAAATATTTCATAAAAGGATGATTTTTATTATTTTTCAAATCTCCTATTTATAACTTACATTACAGTACAAGTCAGTTATCTCATTAGTATCTATTTTTTTACTATTAAGATTATTTCCATAATTTGCATAAACAAATAATCATAACAACATGAACAGCTTGGGACATAAACTGAAAACAATAAGAGAATTTAAAAATTTTACACAAGATTATGTTTCCGATAAACTTGGTATGAGTACTGCTGGGTATGGTAAGATTGAAAGAGATGAAGTGGACGTTCCGTACAGTAGACTTGAGCAAATATCAAAAGTATTTAAAATGAAAATTGAAGATATTATCTCTTTTGATGAAAAAGTGGTTTTTAATATAATGAACAATCAAATCGGAATAAAAGATTTGAATCTCAATAACTCAAAATTATCAGACAGAGAAAGAGAACTCTATGAAAAAAATATCAAACTCCTTGAAGAGAAAATATCCTTTCTTGAAAAATTAAATGAAAAATAATTTAAACCAAAATAAAACTATCTGATGTAAGATTTCATTTTCTAATGTCCAAAAATTCAATTCTTATTCCGTTTAAACATGTTTCTTATTTTGCTCCATGTATCTTGATATTTTGGGCTTTTTTGTTTTACAGAGGGTGGCAATGGTTGCTTTTCTTTATTGGGTTTT
>JAAFID010000135.1 GCA_013297765.1 Cytophagales bacterium
ATTTGATCGGGTAGCCCAAGGAAGGTTGGCTGGGTATCTTACAATTTTATAAGTACTATCTTCTATGCACGTTTCCGAGACATAATCGTCATGGATAGCACATACCACTACTTTAAATTCAGCACACAATTGATTGGCAAGTATTCTAGTGTAATCACCGATGCCATCTTTCTGAGGTTCTATACCAGCACAAAGTATCACAATGGCATCCATTAGAATCTATATAAAAGGCTAAGTCGAATTTTTTTGACAAATATTTCTATTCTATTTGTAACAAAAATTATATTTTTTTTATAGGCATCTCTTTTAACCTCTGTAAAAATAGATAATATGTAGATCGAGAGCAAAACACCCAAAATAACCAATGCCACCTGATAAATATTGTTTTTGTCGTATGAAATTGCTGATGCAACAAAAGCTAAAATAGGAAAATGATACAAGTATAAAGAAAATGTGGATGCTGAGATTTTCTTTACCAATCGCTCTGTTTTTGGCAAATTAAAAGTGAATGAATGAAGGGTTGATATCGCAAAAATATTGAGAGCAACCACCAAGCCATACACTAAATCGAAAGTATAATAAGCTGAAAAATATAAATTTATTTTCATATTTAGTGTAATAGAAATCCATTGGTTACTTTCAGCTTGTAGAAAAAAAGTAAAAATAATAATAAGTATAAAAGAAGTTATAAACAGCACCCAACTAAATATTTGATTTATTTTCAAATTCTTAGATACATAAAATACAAATACTCCATATAACCAAATTGGAAATAACAATACCATTTTCAAGCCCATTAACATCAAACCAGCAATCAATAAGGAATATTTTAAAGGCTTGTTATTTATAAAAATATAAATACCAAATAGCAGATAATACCAAAATTCATATCCTATAGACCAGAAAGGGATATTGCAAGAGGGTTTTATACAAAATGAATAGATTTGATTTAAAAACAATAGACAACTTGTCGCACGAAATAATTGATTGCCCTCTGGTGACAGGTAATGATAAAGACTAGGATTATATAATTTGCCAATGGTGTCTAATAAATAGGTAAGAATTAGGGCGGGAATAATGACAGAATAAAGTCTTGATACTCGATCAATAATATATGTTTTAAAAGTTTGATTTTTTTTCTCACCACTGTAAGCGATTAAAAAACCCGACAAAACAAAAAATACCACTACAAATTTATGTCCCTTTTCTTCATTGAAGAAATAACCGTTAGAGAACCACGAGAAATTGCAATGATGAAAAAAAACACACAATGCAGCAATAATTCTTAAAATATCTAAATAAATGGAGGTGAGTTTATTCAAAATTTGTATTAGGGGAATTTAATTTAGTAACTTTAAGCCTTCTTGTATTTACACTAATCTATAAAATCAAAGGTATGCTTTTCAAATATATTTACCCATTAGTATTAAGAGAAAAAATCTCTGGCAAATTTAACCAAATTTTCAAACCTTCCTTATTTGGAAAATCTATCCCTTTAGAATTTGATAAAAATATTGTTTTAGATTTAAATCCTAATGATGTAGGACATCAAAATATTATTTTAAATGGATTTTATGAATATGAATTGACGCAGTTGATTAATAATTTGGCTAGCAAAGGTGGAATAATGATGGATATAGGAGCTAATTATGGCTATTTTTCGACACTTTGGGCAAATAAAAAACCAACGAATAAAGTTCATGCCTTCGAAGCATCGCCACTTAATCTGTCTCCTTTGGAAAACAACATAAAGAAAAACAATTTATCAAATTCCATTATTCTTAATCCTATTGCGGCTGGAAAAGAAAATGGTAGCATCAAATTTAATCTTGCCAATGAACAAAATCAAACTGGTTGGGGCGGTATTTCTATTGATACAAATACAAATTTAATAGAAGTACAAGTAATTACTTTAGATAAATATTGTAGTGAAAACAATATTGAAGAAGTAGAAGTTCTAAAAATAGATACAGAAGGTGCAGACACATGGGTAATTTACGGTGCAGAAAATATGATAAAAAATAAGGCGATAAAAAATATTTTTTGGGAAGAAAATTTACCTCGAATGGGTAATTTGGGTATTAAAATAGAGGAAGCTCATGATTTTTTAAGGAAATATAATTATACAATTAACAAAATTTCTGAAGGTGAATTTCATGCGAGTGCATAATTAATGATCTTCAGTCTAGCTACTTGTTTTATTTTACAAGTAATAAAACCATTAATCTGAGCTCTGCAAAATGTTCTAAGAATGGAATAGCAGCGCCTTTAAACCGAAATTCAAAACAAAATGGAACTGTGTAATACAAGAAACTTCTGACAACTTTTTTAAGAAAAAAATAAGAATTAATTACTTTTTTTTCTTGTGGATGAATAGTGAGATAAATAAGAATGGATTTCTCTGATTGCATAAATTTGTTCCAACCGCCATGTTTTCTCCACGGATGTTCAACAGATGCTGATCTTAAAAAAATATTTTTTTTTCCGCTATTATATATTTTAATTCTTAAATCTACATCTTCCATTGCAGCGTAAGGAAAGCGTTCATCAAACTTGCCTATTTTATAAAATAATATTTGTTCAATAGCTATATTGCAACTCCAAAAATAACCACCAATTTCATTGATGGGCGATACTTGATCTAATCGAGTTCTTGGTTCTGTTACGTAAATCCTGCCTTCTATAGCCTTTATTTCATTGTCAGCTTCTATTTGTTTTTTGTATTCGTTTAAGCAGTCTACATCTGGCAGGCAATCGTCATCTAGGAATACCAACCAATTGCCTTGTGCATGCTTTGCGCCATTGTTTCTATTCGCAGCAGGGCCTTTTTGGGGTCCTGCTACCCATTTCGCCCAAGGGTATAACTCATTCAGCATTGCTTGGGCTGTTTCGTTTACCCCATCGTCGGTTACTATTATTTCGTAGCTATTACTCGATAGACTTTGCACCGTGGGTGCTAACTTATCTAAGCACAATGCCAATAAATCATTTCTATGATAGGTGGGTATGATTACTGACAGAAAAGTAGCCTCTCTCATTAGCTATTTGCAGTTTTCTCAATCATGGTTACATATTTTTCTTGAAGTACCTTCCAACCATATACTTCACGGGTATAATCTATTCTTTCCATACGTTCTGCGGAGGAGCTTATTGTTTTTAATTTCTCTAAAGTTATGAAATTAGACAACTCATTTTCATTAATTAAATTTAAATAATACCCTTTTTTACCCATTACTTGGTGAAATATGGGGGCATCGTGTGTAATTACGGGCAGGCCAAATGAAAGTGCCTCTAAAAAAACTCTTCCAAATCCTTCATTCAAAGATGCCAATACGAAAACATCAGCACATTGGTAATAGGCTTGAATAGCTTCGTAAGGTACTGATTTAATCATAAAATTATTGTTGGGCAATAATGCTTTTGCCAATTCAATAATTTGTGGTGAAGTTTCCTCCATTTGCCCTAAAATAACCAAAAAAGCATTTGATACTTGTATTTTGGCAAATTCTTTTATTAAATAACTCATTCGCTTATGGTGGTCGTTTATGGCACCTACAGAGAGTATAACTAAAGCATTGGCAGGAATTCCCAAACTGCTTCTCAAGGAGATTTTAAGGTCTGTATTTAATGAAACTTTGGGCAATTCTATTCCATAGGGAACTATAGACATCATGCTTGCAGGTGTTCCGCCCTTGATTGCCATTTCATAATATATCGGCAGTAACTGTTGTACGTGGTCGCATCGATGAAATGGTGGTCCGTTGGGTGCACCATTAGAAAATAAAATTTTATATTTTAAATTTAAAAATCGTCGTAAATGCCATAAATAGGTAGATAGTATAAAATCGCTCACTAATACTACTTGAGGTTTTTTCAAAATTAAGTGAGGTATAAGCGAGAGACAAAAGGTAAACTGCTCAATAGTATATCCTTCGATACTAAAAAGTTTTCCCAATAATTTGGCTGTAGTACAAAAACGAGGTAGATTAAAAAGTGCCTTTTCGTTGGCAGCATTTGCCCCACCTCCTTTATACAAATAGGCATCTATTCTATCATCAGTTTTTAAGGCATCAAAACATTCTCTAGTAAAAGATTCATAACCACGATTGATAACACCTAAACCACTGCAGATAAAGAATATTTTTATTTTTGACATGAATGTTAAATTACGCTGATGCTGTATTTTGTTAGAATTACAATTTTAAGATTAGTTTAATTCGAGTTTGGAAAAGTAAAAGGATTCTAATTGCTTTGAAATTTCAAACCATGACAAGTCTTTTTTAATTACTTCTTTATCAACTTCAAATAAATGTGGGCTAGTAATTAGGTTGTTGATGGTACTCACAAAATTACTAATCCACTGCTGCTTATCAGTTCCCGCACTGATCACCCAGGGATACAAATCTATGTATTTTTTCATTTCACCCACTTCGGAACATAGTACAGGTATACCCGCTGCCATATATTCTGAGAGTTTAATAGGAAATCTACTTCTATTAAATGTGTTGTCCTCTAGCGGTAAAAGTCCTAAATCTAGGGCAGCAGCAAAGTCACGTGTTTCTAAAGGTGTTAAATTGCCTAAATAATCTGTATGCTTCATGACCAAGGCAGGCATATTGTTCAATTCCTCTTTAGCAGGACCACACAATGCAAATCTCACCTTCAAGTTTTGTTGCAAACATATTTCTATGGCTTCGAAACACCATGAAAGCTCATGGGTTGTTCTGCCCATAAAACCCACGTACAGGCAATCTTGTTGAAATTTCATTTTGCTGCGGGCTAACAGTTTTTCGGCAATGTGATAAGGCCAAAAACCATTATGGAATATGGTACAATCCTTATTTCCACGCTCTATTGCTAAGTTTTTTAACAGTTTGCTACAGGTAGTCATTGATAATTGCAAAGAAGGAATTTTGTTTTCAAAATAACCAGTCAATGCATAATTCCATTTATTCAAAAGTCCTTTATTTACATCTGCATACATTCCTCCCACCCACAAATCGTCCCAGTCAAAAATAGTAACTTTAGATATTTTTTTTAACTTAAATTTCCATGGCAGATAAATGGATAAAAAAGGCTGGAAGACATGTAGTATATCGCACGATTTGTAGTTTACAAATAACCTTTTAAGAGCAGTAAAAGGATTATTGATAGTACCTAAATATTGTTTTCCTTTGGCTCCTTTGATAAAATGGTATTCTAGTCCATCTACCATTTCTATGCGAGAGGCAGCATTATCGGCATAATCTACACAATATATCTTAACCTCGTGGCCTAGCGATACTAAACCTATTCCTAGATTGTGCCATCTAAAATAAGTACCTTGAATATGACTGTAGGCTGTGAGAAAATTTATTTTTAATTTCTTACTCATTTGATTGCAGCAAATCAATTATTAAAATCCTGATTCTATTAGTGTTTTATTTGCATTTGCCCAATCAAATATACCATCGAGTATTTGTTTTTTAGTATCTTGTGGTTGCCAATTCCAATATTTTAAAGCATCGGCATTATCGGTAACGTAATACGGAATATCAAACGGACGGCTTTCTTTGCTTTGAATAATTTCTTTTTGGAAACCAAATTTTTCGACGCAGTAATGATTGAGCTGTTTTAAACTCATACTTGTCTCTAAACCACCACCTACGTTGATTATTTTAGGTATATTTTTGGCTTCAGAACTTACTTGTTTGCTAATCAAATTTCCTAAATCTGAGGGTGAAAAAAAATCTCTCACCTGATGGCCACTGCCTTCAAAACCAATGTAGGAAAGCGGCTTTTGCATGAGCCACTGATATATCCAAAAAGAAAAAATGCCTTGATCTATTTTACCAAATTGTCCTGCTCCTGCTATTACTCCACAACGGTTTATCCATACAGGGATATTGAAAGCATAGCTGTATTCCATAGCCATCACTTCCGAGGCTAGTTTTGTAGCTCCATAAAGTGATATGGGTGCAGTGGTAGCAAATTTATTGGTAATGCCAGCTGCTGTAAATCCTATTGGGAACTGCTTAGCGGCATCTACTACAAACGACGATTCGTTACTTTTTAAGGGAATTTCACATAATGCCTCAATAGAATAAACCCGACTGGTACTCAACATGATTAATCCTGAATTGTCCTTTCTACATTTTTCTAATAAATGAAGTGTGCCACCTAAATTATGATTGACCAATTGGGAAGTACCACCATTGATACCAGCTAATACACTAGGGTTGGCAGCACAATCTATAATCCAATCTGTTTTGGGCAGTTCTTCTACATCTTCTTTACTGCGTATGTCGCCATGTATAAATGTGCATCCTAATTTTTTTAACAATGGAAGATTGTATTCACTTCCTTTGCGGCTAAGGTTATCTATGCCTATTATTTCTATGGATTCATTATTCAATTTAAAATATTGAGCAAGTCTGCTGCCCACAAATCCTGCTATTCCTGTGATAAGTATTTTCATTCTCTTTTTTATGCATTTGTATATTCTATTTTACTACTGAATCATTGTATTATAATCACTTACTTTTCAAATATTCAATACATTTATCCAGTTGCTGAGTTAATACATTTTTTTTAATCAATAATGTATTAAACTCCTGTATCAGTTCCTCTTTATGCTTTGCATAATCATGAGCAATTTTGTTCCGCTCTATTCTTAGGTCAAGCCATGATTCCACGCTTTCTAAAATATCTAATTTTTCTAATCTGTTTAAAATATCTATAAAAGCCATACGTTCAGTATTCTCTCCAATATATTCTAAAATTAATTTAAAGAGTTTATCGCCCATTAAATCTTTTAGTTTAGCAAAGCGATAAATGTACTGATCAGTTAAAGCAGTTTGTTCAATGGATAAGGAATTGAAGGTAGCTATGTCCATTTTTCCCCAACTGGAGATTATAGAATAAGCATCTTCTAATCTTTGTTGATGAATTTTGGCCGTGAGAACAACGTCTTTTATTTTTTCAATGATATACTCATTCATAACTTAATACCTGCTTCTAGTGCTGTAGATACGATAGAACGATTATCGTTCTGCCGCTTTACAATGATATCAATTTTTTGAATTCCCAAACACAACATTAGTTGGGTATAATATTTATTAATCCAAGTATTATCTCCTTCATTTTCTGGGAAAATCAACAGGTCAATATCTCCACCCTTCTTATTATCATCTACCCTAGAACCAAATAAATAGACTTGGGAATTTTCTCCAAAAATTTCTTGGGCTTTGGTTTTGATAATGTGGACATAAGTTTGTGAAATCCTCATAATAAATACACTATTGTTAGAAATTAACTTTGTCTATATTATTTTAATTTAAAAGTAAAATTAACACATTTCAATATACTTATTTACTGTAATGTGAATCAGAGCTCAATAATTACCCTTAAACCATTCTATTTTTCCAACCTTCAATTATCTCTTCAAAAGTAGCTTTTAAAGACTTGGTAATATCCCAATTAGGGAAATGGTTTTTCATTTTTCTCAAATCGCTGTAGTAGCAAATATGATCGCCTTCACGGTTTTTGTCTTGGTATTCATACAACATTTTCTTTCCCGAAATAGATTCTGCCAGCGAAAATGCTTCTAATATAGAGCAGGTATTGTCTTTGCCACCACCCAAATTGTACACCTCTGCCACACGTGGCGTCTCAATAAAGAAATCTATAAATCTAGCAACATCATAAGAGTGAATGTTGTCTCTCACTTGCTTGCCTTTATATCCATAAATATTGTAAGATTTACCTTCGAGATTACAACGTATCAAATAACTTAAAAAGCCGTGTAACTCTACTCCTGTATGGTTTGGCCCTGTAAGACAACCACCTCGCAAACATGCTGTAGGAATATTAAAATACCTGCCATACTCTTGCACCATCACATCGGCTGCTACTTTCGATGCCCCGAACAGCGAATGCTTCGATTGGTCAATGGTAAAAGATTCTGCTATACCGTGGGTATAAAAATTATCGTCATAATCCCATCGGGTATCTAATTCTTTCATTTTGATACTATTTGGGGCATCGCCATATACCTTATTGGTGCTCATGTGCACAAATGGACTTTCGGGACAAGCCTGGCGAACGGCCTCTAGCATGTTCAGCGTTCCTACTGCATTGGTATCAAAATCATCAAAAGGTATTGCTGCTGCCCTATCATGACTAGGCTGTGCGGCGGTGTGCACTATGGCATCGGGTTTTATGTCTTTTAATAGCTTTAATATTCCTTGTCTATCTCTCAAATCTATTTCATGATGCGTAAATGATTTGATGGTTTCTGATAAACGTTGCTGATTCCAGCGGGTATCGCCCTGTGGACCAAAAAATATAGCTCTTTGATTGTTGTCTAGCCCATGAATATGGTAGCCTTTGTTAGCAAAATAAATACAAACCTCTGAACCTATAAGTCCAGAAGAACCAGTAACAAGTATTTTTTTCATTTAAAATGGATTAAATTTTTAATTGATTTTTCTAGTGGCCATCTAGCTATACGCCAAAGAAACAAAAAATCATTTTGTAATATTAGTAAAAATATTTTTAATTGGATGTTTTTTGGAATCTCACTTCGTCGCTTTCCCATCCAAAAAACCCACATTCTGAATATTTTTTCATTGTTCTGTGATTTTTCTTTTGCATTAAGTGGTATTTTTAAATATAAATCAAATGTAATTTTGACCAATTCATATAAAAAATACTTAGCTCCTTTGGTGCTTCTTACATTGTTGGTATGATGGCGAAAATAGTTTAATTTTTCGGCAGAATAACCCAAATCGGTATGAAGCAACATTTCATGCCACATTTTCCAGTCACCACACAATTTTAAGTTGATATCTGCACCGCCTATTTTTTCAAATACTTCCTTTTTAAATATAGCAGAACTTGCATTGCCAATAATTGGACTCAAAATATACTTGCCGCAAAATTCTTTCCCCTTTGCTACAAAACTGCTGGCAAACTGCGGGTCTTCTGGCACAGCAGGATCCGAATATGGATTGTGAATGAATGTACCATGCGTATCTACAAAATGACTGTTTGCAAAGGCTACACCTATACTGGGATGGTCCTGACCAATAGCAAGCATAGTTTCCAAAAAATTAGGTTCACAATAATCATCGCTTTCTGCGAGCCATATCCATTCTCCTTTAGCAAGTGCCACGCCTCTATTCCATTGGATAAAAGTACTACCGCCATTAATTTCATTCACTACAATATGCGATACTTTGGGATGGTTTTTATATTGCTCTATAATTTCCAAACTATGGTCAGGCGATTTATCATCCAAGATAATGAGCTCAAAGTCTTGAAAAGTTTGATTCAATACAGAATCTATCCTTTGGTTTAGAAACTTGGCGTGGTTGTAATTGGGTATGATTACCGATACTAATGGCATTGAAATTATTATTCCGTCAAAAATTGTAACAAACT
>JAAFID010000137.1 GCA_013297765.1 Cytophagales bacterium
AATGCCCAGTACACAACGGCAAACAACGGAGTTTATAATAATAATTTCCCCGAAAAAATGCAGCAGCTGTATGAAGACAAAATTAAGTTGCTTGAAGAAAAGATAAGGTGGCTGCAACAACCAAAGTAGTTGTGCTTATGGTAGCACAGGCACTCTGATAAAATGCGTAGTTTTCTCTTTATTTTATTGTTAAAGTCATTTTTCTACCTAGTCCAGTTTCGATAATTTTATGAAGGGTATTTAATTGAATATCGCTACGACCATTTTCAATTTTAGAAATATATGTTCTTTTGGTTCCTGCTTTTTCTGCCAATTGTTGTTGAGTCATGTGGTTCTTTTTCCTTGCTTCTTTCACTAATTCCCCTACCCTAAAAGCTAATGAACGCATTTCATATTCTTCTCTGGAAGTAGTGCCCAATGAACCATATTCTTTATCCAAGATTTCTTCGTATTTGATTATTTTATTTTCCATGTTTCAGTTTTGTTTTAAAATATTCCAATTTTAATTTTTCTGCTTGCTCAATTTCTTTTTTAGGAGTTTTTTGGTCTTTTTTTTGAAATCCATTGAAAAGAACCACCAAGCTTCCTTTATCAAAACAACAAAATATCCTGTAAATGTTGCTTCCTGCTTTAATCCTTATCTCATAAAGTCCTTCCGTTCCTTCGATATGCTTTAAGAATTTTTCAGGAATCATTGGAGAGAACTTTACAATATCCAACACGTAAGTGATTTTTTCTTTAGTCTTGCTGTCCAATTTGTTAAGGAAGTTTAAAAAATATTCTCCAAAAACGATTATTTGTCTCAGCATACTCAAAGGTAACTATTCAGATACGTACTTGCAAGTAGTATGATTTAAACTAGAAAAGCAATATTTTCACCACTACCTCCTATTACTACAATTGTATATCATCTTTCAAACCCCTATTTTTAACACTTTATTTGTATTAAAAATGCTGGAAAAGAAGTTTGCTTTTCCGGTTCCCAAAAAACACTTCATGCCTTCATCACAAAAACGAATAGCCTTGCTAGGTAGTACTGGCTCTATAGGTACACAAACCCTTGATATTGCAAGGTTGCACAAAGATAAAATAGCGATAGAAGTACTCACCGCTCACTCCAATGCAGATTTGCTCATTGCACAAGCAGCAGAATTTATGCCTAACGTGGTGGTCATTGGGAATGAATTGCTGTATGACAAAGTTTTTGCAGCGCTAGACCCACTAGGGATTAAGGTGTATTCAGGTGAAAAATCGCTCGCTTCGGTGGTAGAGATGGAAACCGTAGATTTGGTACTTACTGCATTGATGGGCTATGCAGGGCTGTTGCCAACGATTAGAGCAATTAAAGCGGGCAAAGATATTGCTTTGGCAAACAAAGAAACACTTGTTGTTGCTGGCGAATTGATTATGAAACTAGCTACGGAAAATAATGTCAGTATTATTCCTGTAGATTCGGAACACTCGGCCATATTTCAATGTCTGGTGGGTGAGTATCACAACAAAATTGAAAAAATAATACTCACCGCTTCTGGTGGGCCTTTTAGGGGCAAGGACCGAAATTTTTTAAGCACCGTTACGAAAGCACAGGCATTGAAACATCCCAATTGGTCAATGGGAGCCAAAATTACAATAGACTCCGCATCACTCATGAACAAAGGGCTAGAGGTAATTGAGGCCAAGTGGTTGTTCGATTTGAAACCATCGCAAATAGAAGTAGTGGTACACCCGCAATCTATAGTACATTCGATGATTGAGTTTGAAGACACTTCTATTAAAGCACAGCTAGGGCTACCCGATATGAAAATACCCATTCAATACGCTTTGTTTTTTCCGCATAGAATAAAAGCAGATTTTGAAAAGTTTTCATTCCTAAAATACCCCACCCTCACATTTGAAAAGCCCGATACAGAAACCTTCCGTAATCTAAATTTGGCATATCAAGCCATGGAAACAGGCGGTAATGCTGCATGTGTGCTGAATGCAGCCAACGAAATTGCGGTAAGCAAATTTTTAAATGATGAAATTTCTTTTTTACAAATTTCAGACATGATAGCACATTGTATGGGAAAAATTGCATTTATAAAACAACCAAATTTGGAAGATTATATCCATACCGACCAAGCGACTAGGGCGATGGCAGAAAATATGATTTTAAGATAGGAACAGAATTTACCAAACTAATGAACGACGGAATACAGATACAAGAATATATTTTCAAATTGATTAAAAATCAGTTGCCCGAAAATGTAAAAATTGCAGACTATATCTCAGACTTGCTAGACATTAGTATTGATAGTAGCTACAGAAGATTGAGGGGAGAAACTTTGTTGGATATAGGCGAGTTGTTTGTATTGTGCAAGCACTTTAAAATTTCTCTAGAAAGCTTGCAAGGCAATGAAGTAGTCAATTTTCGCTACAAGGCCTTGCCAGCCGATGATACCAGCCTTCCAGCATATATGAATGGCATACTGAACGAAATGAAAATGATTGCATCGGTAGCCCAAAAACATATTGTTTTTACGGCAGAAGATTTACCCATTTTTCATTATTTCAATTACAATTTACTTACCGCTTTTAAGCTGTATTATTGGAATAAATCCATTCTTAATTCTCCCCAATTTAGAGATAAGAAATTTCACCCAGACCTTATTGATGCTGGTTTGCTAAAAACGGCAAAGGAAATTTATGAATTGTACATTAAAATTCCTTCCACAGAAATATGGACGCTAGACACGATACAAGTAGTATTAAAACAAATAGAGTTTTATTGGGAATCGGGCTTGTTTGATAGCCCTGAACTAGCCCTAGCAGTATGTGGCGAACTGGGCGATATGTTAAAAACGGTGCAACAAGATGCTACCCTAGGTACTAAAGAACGACATCAATCAGCAGATAAAAATTATACCCTTTACTTGAGCGAGGTGACCATCGGCAACAACTGCATACAAGTAAATATGAATGATGTGAGGATGATATATTTTTCATTCAATACTTTCAATTCCATGAGTACTAATAACCATGCCTTCTGTGAAGAGACCAACCTATGGATCAAAAATATGATTTCCAAATCCACCCAAATCAGTGGGGTATCGGAAAAAATGAGACATCAATTTTTCAATCAATTGCATAAACAACTGCAAACATTAGTACATAAAATACAAAGCTAATTTTAAGGTGTAAGATGCTTCGTATTTATTAATATCTTTGAGGCTATAAAAAAACAAAAACAACTCATTTTCGCATTTAATAAAATATAATATATGGAAGGTTTAATCATGGCGGGGCAAATGTTACTGGGGCTATCCATTCTTATTGGATTGCACGAGTTGGGGCATTTTGTGGCAGCTAGAGTTTTTAAAATAAGGGTGTCAAAATTTTACCTCTTTTTTGATTTTCTTTTTCCCATGTACAATGTGATGAATTTTGCATTGTTCAAATTTAAAAAAGGTGATACAGAATACGGCCTTGGCTGGTTTCCATTTGGCGGTTATGTGAAAATAGAAGGAATGGTAGACGAGTCGATGGATACCGAGGCCATGGCTCAGCCGCCGCAACCATGGGAGTTTCGCTCGAAACCTGCTTGGCAGCGATTGATTGTAATGATGGGAGGAATTATAGTCAATGTAATCACTGGTATTATTATTTTTATTGCACTTACCTATCATTATGGCGAGCAATATGTGACCATGAACGAGGTCAATAAACAAGGCATAGTTGCCTACCCCTTGGCAGAGAAAATGGGCTTGAAAACAGGCGATAAAATTTTGAAAGTAAACCAAATTATTCCTGAAAAATTTACCGACATATACAACCCCGATGTATTGCTAAGCGATGGTAGCAGCTATACCATAGCTAGGGGCGATAGTACCATTAACATTGCCATTCCTAGCGATTTGATAGGCAGTTTGTCAAAAGAAAAGGAAAGATTTGTAGAACCTATTTTTCCTTATGAAATAGGTGCATTGGTGGCAGGCAGCAACGCCGAGAAAGCAGGACTGAAGCCAAAAGACAAGCTTCTCTATATCAACGGTACGTCTGTGAAGTATTTTCATTTATTGCAGGGAGAACTGCAAAATCATAAATCTAAAAAAGTAAGTATCGGATTAGAGAGATTGGGCAGATTAATCATTTTACCAGTCCAAGTAGACGAGAATGGAAAAATAGGTTTTCAACCAAACATGCTTTTAGCCCAATCTACTAGGCAATTTTCCTTTGCCGAGGCGACTGTAAAAGGCACTACCAATGCATTTGCACTGGTATTCCTAAACATCAAAGGGCTAGGTAAAATATTTAGCGGACAGATAAAAGCGACCGACGCTGTTAGTGGCCCTATTGGAATGGCCAAAATGTTTGGTGGCATTTGGGACTGGCACAACTTCTGGAACATGGTTGGGGTTATTTCCATGATACTTGCCTTTATGAACTTTCTACCTATTCCTGGGCTAGACGGTGGTTATGTATTGTTCTTAACCTATGAAATGATCAGCGGCCGCAAACCATCAGACAAGTTTATGGAATATTCTTTGCGTTTCGGTATGATAATCATCCTTGGAATTATGGTATTTTCTATAGGCAACGATGTGTTTAAGTTGTTTAGGTAGTAGGTGCTAGAATATAGGAACTATGTAATATAATTCCTTTTAATTTTATAGAGATTTAATAATTTACATTGCTTCATTCTATTTTAAATATATAAATTTTCCAAAATGCTCTATATTGTTTGCATCCATCGCTTTATAGAAATACAGCGTATGATTTTTCAAAATATTAATAGGTATTTCTATGTGATTATGTGTAGATAGTTCTCTGTAAAACATTAATTCTCCAATTGAATTATAGATTTTGATTTCTGTAACTGGATTCTTTGATTTAAAAAATAAAGACGTTTGAACAGGATTAGGATACGCTAAAAATTCTTTTTCATTTAATATTTCTGTATCAGTTGTTGTTTCATTGTTTAAAATTATGGAATCACCCTCTTTCCAATGATATAATCCTCTATTTAAAGTACCTATCCAAAAGGTGTTATCAATATCTCTTTTTAAAGTGGTTAAAAATACGTTTTTTAAATCTTGTTTTTCTAAAGGATAATCCCAATTTGTGCCATCGAATCTAGCAGTTTGAAAATTACTTAGTACCCAAACCAATCCCAACTCACGTTCAATAACTAAACCTGTTATTATATCATTTTTTAGTTTATTGGAGCTGTTATATACAATCCAACTTTTTCCATTGTATACCCAAAGCCCATTTTCTGATGTTGCAATCCATATTCTACCTAGATGATCTGATTCGATAATATTGTAGTGGTTCCCAATCTTAAAAGGAAGATTAATTCTTTCCCATGTTTTATTGTTGTATCGTAATAAATAATCATGAAAGGATAAAAACCATTTATTGTCAAATATATCTATGCAGGAACTAGATATATCCAATATAGAATCTGTAATTGGGTGATAAGATTCCCATTTATATCTGTCGTAACGATATATGTTTTTATATCCCCCAATCCATAAATCAGATTTTATATCTTCGATTATTTTACTACCAGGAGAGAAGTATTCTTCACTTTTAGCAGAATCCCTATTAAATACTATTTGCGATTGATTCTTTCGTAAATTATAAATTTTACTTTGTTGATCTAATCCCCATACTTCACTTTTACTATCAACCATAATATACTCTGGTAAGTCAGGGTTAATATCATAATAATACCAACGGTCATTATGAAATAGTGCGAACCCCTCTTTTTCACTATTGCCAAAAGTTAAATATTTTTTACCAGTTAAGTCAATGTCAATAGACGGTATATATCTAGAATTAATTTTTGTATAATCTAGTAATCTACTCGTTATTTTATTGCCATGTTTTCGATTTAAAAAACCATCCCTATAACCATAAAGTATGTCTCCTGAACTTAGCTGACATATAGCATTAGTAGAATAATAAAATCCAGTTCGAGTTAATGTGGAATTATCATAAATGATAATGTCAGAATTTATATCGACATAAAGTCTTTGGTCTTTATCAAAAAATATCAATTGAATATTATTAAAACTTGACTCCAGTTTTTCAAAAAGTATAGAATCATTAATGATATCGTTCTTTAATTTGTAAATTTTATTTTCTACACCTACCCATAAAACATTGTTAAGATCACATTTAAAGGCAGAAATACTTTTATTTTCTAAACTAGGAACAGAAATTAACTGATTATTAACAAGCTTCCACAAGCCATTTCCTGACTTGCCAATATATATATTATTTTCTTGTGTACACTCTATTTTATTAAGAAGACTATGTTGTTCATTAGTCGAATTTACTAAAGTCAAGGTCTGTCCATTGAATTTATGTATTTGATCAAACACCATATTGTTTTCTGCTGAAAACTTCTTACTAATAAACCAAAGATTCCCTTGAGCGTCTTTGCTAATATCAGAGAAATACTGATAATTGTTTAAAATAAATGGATATACGGATTTAAGATAACTATGCCATTTTAATCCATCAAAACGTGAAAGCCCATCTGCCGTGGCAAACCAAATATCTCCATTAATATCAAATCCTACATCTTCTACATAGTCATTAGTTAATCCTTCCCCCTCCGTATAATGTAGTGTATCTCCTTGAGGAGTTATTTTAATAATACCAGAACCCAATCGGCTTACCCAAATGTTTTTATCTTTATCTTCTTCTACTGCTGTTATTGAATTTTTTTTTTAAACAATCTCTATTCAATGGATGTTTAAAGAAATCATAGTTTCTAAGCCATTGAGCCGATGATACAAAATGTATTATAAGGAAAAAAAATATACATATAACTCTATTCATAATTTGTCCGTTGATTATATTTATTGCATAAGTCACACAATAATAAGAAAAATAAATTTATTAATAATTTTACGAAACCTGCTTCACTCTATAAGCAATAAATATAGAAGCCAGCGTGAGAACACTTGCCAGAACGCCTACTGTACCGAAGCCT
The DNA here is from genome assembly GCA_013297765.1 of Cytophagales bacterium. GTDB lineage: Bacteria > Bacteroidota > Bacteroidia > Cytophagales > Cytophagaceae > REBA01. The sequence continues at coordinate 6,986 of JAAFID010000137.1, forward strand.
ACCAACTGCCCTGTGCTTGTATTGTAAATGATGAACCCTGCAATGGAGGTGGCTAAGGCATTGGCCAATTGTTGTGTGCTGGAATTGATACTCATAAATTTCCCCCTGTTTCTAGGCTCTATACAACCCGTCATGATGGCCATAGCGGGTACAAACCGTCCACCAAAAAATATAAAGAAAGAGGTACTTGCCAAAAATATCAATGGCTTGCTCAATACTGGCAAATGCGTGATGAGTAATATAGGGGCGATGGAGCAGGTGGCTACTATGGCGTATATTTTTTGCTTGCCAAATTTGTCGGCAAGCCTACCTACTATGGGGCCAGAGGCTACTGTGGCTATACCGCCAAACAAATAAATGTAACGTAAATCTTCTTTTGGCAAACCCACATTGAAAACCATGTAGTCGCTAATGTATGGCACTACGGTAAAGCCTGCAAGCATTACCAGTATGGTAAACAGCAATGCCCACCGCACATTGCCATTACTAAATATAGAAGAGAGCATTTGAATAGGATTCTCCACAATGGCATTTTTTAAATGTAATTTTAAGGAGGGTAGTTTGAAATACATCAATCCAAACACAACTACACTAATGCACGAAAGAAATATAAATGGAGCATGCCAATCGTATTTTTCTGCAAAGATTAAACCTAATGGAATGCCAATTACAGAGGCAGCGGCGAAGGCAGACATGACAATACCTGTAGCTTTGCCACGGCGTTCGGGTGGTATTACATCGCCCACAACAGACATAATCACAGCTCCCATAACTCCACCAAACGCACCTGCTACTATGCGTGCTGTAATGAGCATGGAAAAAGTAGGAGCGAGGGCACAAAGTACATTTCCCAAAATAAAGCCCATGTAAAGCGACAGCAAAACAGCACGTCTATCAAACTTATCTACCCAGAAGAAGGCCAAAAAACCCGAAACGCCTGCACTTAAAGTGTATGAGGCGACTAGAAAACCAAATTCTCTGGTAGTAATATGAAAAGCATTTTTTAAGAATGGATTGAGCGGTGCCACAATCACAAAATCCATAATATGGGTAAAGTTGATGGCAGCCAATATAAAAAGCAACAAACCTTCTTTGAAGTGAGGCTGTGGCATATTTAGTGGTTCGTTTTTTTCTAAAGTAGTCATCTATAGTTTATTTTTTTATGAAATAATTTTAATTTTTTGTGCCACCCATACGCTCAAAAGCACTGCCACTGCTGCTATAAAAGCATCTATTGGAAGACCAGAAAGCGTGCCATTGGGTAAGGTGGTAATAAATAAACCACCTACCAAACTGCTAATACCCATAAACATTTGTTGTACTGAATTGCTGATGGTTAAAAAACCACCTCTTTGCTGGCTCGACATGCTAGAGCTAATGATTGCCATGGCTGGAACATATCGGGCAGAGAAAAATAAAAACAATAGTGTGGTAGTAATTAATATAACCCACTCTGGAGCTTGATGTAAAAACGAAAATACTAAAATAGGAAATGCAGAAAGTGCAGCTGTTACAGAAAATATTTTTACTTTGCCGAAGCGGTCAGCCAACTTTCCAGTATAGGGGCCAGCAAAGAAATTGAGTACTCCAGAAATTAAATACATATAAATCAAATGCTGCTCTGGCAAGCCTGCATTTGTGACAACAAATGTGCTTAAAAAAGGAATAACGGCAAAACCAGCAATAGTAAGCAATATCATAAATAGCAAAGCCCACTGAGCATTGGGGGTGCTAAAAATTTTCTTGTAAACAATGATAGCTGGTAACGTTTTATCAGGTTTTGGCAAACTAGGAAGTTTGAATATAGCAATGAACCAAAACAGAATTCCCAAGAAACTCAAATACAAAAAAGGGCTATTCCAACTAATGCTATTCGCAAGAAGTAAACCTAATGGTATACCAACAATAGATGCGATAGCGTAAGAATTCATGACAATACCTGTTGCTGTGCCACGTTTTTGCTCAACAACAAAATCGCCTACGAAAGTATAGACGAGTGAAGCTACTAATCCACCAGAAGCCCCTGCAAATGCTCTTGCCAGCAACAATTGAATATAGGTTTCAGAAAAAGCACAGCATATCGTACCTGTTATTAACCCTAAAAATGAAATAGTCAATGCTTTTTTACGGTCTAGACGGTCTATAATACCTGCACCTATTAGCCCAAATACTGCTGCACTGATGGTGTATGCAGAAATAATGTGCCCTACTTCCGTTGCAGTAATATGTAGTTGCTCTATTAATTTAGGTCCCATGGGTATTACCATTACAAAATCCATGGTATGTATAAAATTGATAGCACCCAATAGCAACAATACCC
>JAAFID010000136.1 GCA_013297765.1 Cytophagales bacterium
ACTTTTGAAAAAGGAATGTTGAATTTTACCCATTTACAATTGCTCACAGCCCTTAAAGACTGGACTAAACTAGAGCAAAAATTGACAAACATTTTCCTCAATTCAGACAAAAAAAATCTACTGCCATACTGGGAAGCAAAAATTTTGGAAAGCAAAAACCAAGCAAAAAAAGCGGAACAAAAATACCTACAGGCTGCACTTGCAGCCCCTATGAACAGTGAGGTATTGATTGCCACTTCACAATTTTTAGTTCGTAATAATAAAAGCTCCACAGCTTACGAATTGCTTGCTGGTGCAGTGAAGCAAAACAATGAGTCTGTGCCGTTGTTACAAGCTTATGTGCAGTTAGCGGGGGAAATGGGTTTCGCAAATTATGCCAATGATGTGTTAAATCAGCTGTCATTGTTGATGTCAAAAGAAAATTTTGAATTGTATAAAAAGAAAATTTCTCATCTACTTTTGTAAACTCTATTTTTTTACAAAAATATTAAACTGAAAATTATTAAAATGAAAATATATACCAAGGGCGGCGATACTGGCAATACCAGTCTTTATGGGGGTAGTAGGGTTTCTAAAGCAAATATTAGAATAGATGCTTATGGAAATGTAGATGAGCTAAACTCCTACATAGGTTGGTTGCGAGACCAGCCCGTAAACTTGGCTAGGCAAGTGGTGTTGAAAGAAATTCAAGATAGGTTGTTTACCATAGGTGCATTGTTGGCTGCATCACCATCAAAAAATAATTTAAAAACTCCCGATTTATTTGAAGAAGACGCGTTGTTATTAGAACAACAAATCGATGCTATGCAAGCAGCACTAGAGCCACTGCAATATTTTATATTACCTGGTGGTCATGCAACTGTTTCTTTTGGACACATTGCACGCACTGTCTGCCGCCGGGCAGAGCGTGGCATTGTTGCATTGCATGAAATAGAGCCTGTGCCTTTGCTCATTATTCAATACATAAATCGCTTGTCTGATTACTTGTTTGTGCTTTGTAGAATTATGGCTAAAGAATTGAGTGTTGAGGAAGTCTCTTGGAAACCTAGAAAAAATTGATTCTTAAATTCAGTTATTTGATTTTGTAATCAAATAAATCGCCAATACCTTCCTGCTGGTTGTAGCTAGGTTCACGACGTTTGTATTTGTTGGGTTTTCTATCTAAATTTTTTTTGTCTCTATGATCCATATATCTGTACCGTTCATCGGTCGTTGCAGGGCAGTGATAGGGATTTACCGTAACACAGCCATACAGACCAAGAAGGTATAAAGTAGATAATATATAGAAAATTTTTTTCATGCTTTTGGTTATCGCCTTTAATCAATAGGGCATAAATATATTTGATTTTTTTGGGTTTTCACTATTACGTGCATTTTACCATCGTGGTTGTTGGTGAAGCAGGTCTTACTTGGCGGTATTCAATTGCTATTTTTTTTATTGATTTGGGAGCTTATAAAGATATTTTTTACTTTACATATCATAGAAAAATTGTTCTTCATTTTCATCTTCAGTACTCACTTCCAGCGGGAATGTTTGCATTTCTTTTTCCAAGACTATGCGGTTGTTTTTGATTAATTGAAAATTCCAAAACCCTGCAACTAATTCAAATTTTTCTTCTAAAATATACACTATGCTTATACTTGATACCGCTGCCAAATCTATAGAATAGCATGTTTCTGAAAAGCAATATTCCGTTTCTGAATGTTCCATTTCAGGATGAATAATTTTTATTTCATACACCTTATCACTTTCGTCGTCGTCTAGGTCAAGTACTACCGTAATGCCAAATACAGTGCCTATTTCCAAAGGAATTTTGGTGGTTTGTAGTTCATTCAATATAGGTTCTATGGCATAAAAAGTATATCCTTTTGAACTCTGTTCGCAGGGCAATTGTAGCACCAGTACTTCATCGTCGTGGTAAATTCCGAATGTTGAAATTTGAATATTTTCCATAGATTATTAGTGGTTTACTTCTGTCATTTGTATTGAAATATGCACTTAAAATGCAGTGCTTCACGAGCTATTAAATTTACAAAAAAGTACACGGATAGTGGTTATAAAATTGATTTTGTTTTAGATTCGCTACCATCATTATTCCTTATTTTTTATTGATTCAATACTATGTAAATTGCATACCTCATATTAAATACAAACATTGGAACATCCCGAAATATCAGCGTTTGGCAATATTTTGCTCTTCATCTTTGGAGGCATTTTATTTATCTGTTTAGTATTATTTGTAGGGCGACTCATACGCCCTCGTCGCCCCAATGAAGAAAAAAATACAATATATGAAAGTGGCGAAGAGGCTGTAGGCAATGCCTGGGCAGCTTTTAATCCTAGATTTTACGTTATTGCTTTGGTGTTTTTATTGTTCGAGGTAGAGTTGGTTTTTCTTTTTCCTTGGGCTACGGTATTTGGCCAACAAGAGTTGATAAATGAAACCAATGACAACTGGGCAAAACTAGCTGTGGTAGAAATGTTGATGTTTATTTTTATACTTGCACTAGGGTTGGCCTATGCTTGGAAAAAGGGTTTTCTCGATTGGCAAAAGCCAGCAACGGTAAGCCCTACAGTTGGCAATAGTTTCAGAAAAGATTTATACGATAAGGTAAATGATAAATATTCAACCATTAAAAACAATTCATAATGCAAGGGCTACTAGACCAAAAATTCAATGCAGGAGGCGTAATTATTACACGAGTAGATGATGTAATCAATTGGGCTAGGCTATCGTCGATATGGCCTATGGGTTTTGGTATTGCTTGCTGTGCTATAGAAATGATGGCTACCTTTACCAGTGCTTATGACCTAGATCGATTTGGAGTGATGGCCCGCCCATCGCCTAGGCAGTCGGATGTGATGATTGTAGCTGGTACAGTTACTTTTAAGATGGCCGACCGTTTACGCAGACTTTATGAACAGATGGCCGAACCTCGTTACGTAATTTCAATGGGTTCATGCTCTAACTGCGGTGGACCCTACTGGCAACACGGCTATCATGTAGTGAAGGGGGTTGATAAAATTGTTCCGGTAGATGTATATGTGCCAGGCTGCCCACCACGCCCAGAGGCATTGATTGGTGGCATTATCAAACTACAAGAAAAAATTCGCAAAGAAACATTGATGGATACATCTCTATTGGATAAATTAATGACAACTGCAATTGCCCAAAGCTAATACTGTATAGGTTTTAATGTTTATAAATTAAATTGTTACCATGACATTTTTAGAAATAAAAAACCTGTTAATTCAGAAATTTGGCGATCAAGTAATATTGCAAGAAGTGCCAGGATTGCAACCCCAACTCGTCGTAGCAGCTTATGAAATAGTGGATGTCTGTAGCTTTTTGAAAAATAATGCCAATACTTTTTTTGATTCACTTTCTTGTATCACAGCCTTAGACAATTCAACTGTAGAGCAGTCTTTTGATATTATTTACCATCTGTACTCTATACCTCACGAGCATCACTTGATTATTAAAGTCACAATAGACCGTGGCAATGAAAATATACAGCCCAATATAGACAGCATCAGTAGCGTGTATAGAACGGCAGATTGGCATGAAAGAGAGGCATTCGATTTCTTCGGGATTATATTTAACAAGCATCCCGATTTGAGAAGAATACTATTGCCCAGTGACTGGGAAGGCTTTCCGCTGCGTAAAGATTACCAGCAACAAAAATATTATCATGGAATAGAAGTAGCCAGCGTTGCTACCTCTGATACAAAAATATAATTGCAGATGAGCAAAAATGCTATTCAATACGTCTATCACCCCGAAAACTTTGACAAGTCCGATCCATTATTGACTCAACTTTCTGATTTAAAATCTCAGGAAATGATTATTAATCTTGGGCCGCAACACCCCTCTACACATGGAGTACTAAGGCTAGAGGTTGTTACAGATGGTGAAATGATAGTGAAAGTAATACCACACATGGGCTACCTGCACCGTTGTTTTGAAAAACATGCCGAAAATTTGCCTTACAATCAAATCATTCCTTTCGTTGATAGGCTTGACTATGCGGCTGCTATGAATTCTGAACACATCTACGCCATGGGCGTAGAGCGTATGCTGGGGATAGAAAAAAATATTCCACCTCGCATAGAATACATTCGTGTTTTGGTTGCAGAGTTGAATAGACTTTCTTCACATTTTCTAGGAGTAGGGGCTTATGCGATGGACATAGGTGCGTTCACGCCTTTTCTATGGATGATGCGAGATAGAGAGCATATCAACCGCTTGCTGGAATGGGTTTCTGGTGCTAGAATGCTTTACAATTATATCTGGATTGGTGGGCTATATTACGATTTGCCTGTTGGGTTTGAAGCCCGTTGCCTAGAGTTTGTGCACTATCTAAAACCTCGATTGGTAGAGTTGCAAAAACTGGTCATGGAAAATCAAATATTTATTCACCGCACTGCAAATATTGGGGTTTTGCCATTGGACATGGCCATCAATTATGGTGTTACAGGCCCTATGCTTAGGGCTTCTGGGTTGCGTTATGATTTGCGTAAAGTAGATGCCTATTCAGTGTATCCCGAAATTGATTTTGACATTCCCATAGGCGAAGGAAAAATGGGGCAAGTAGGCGATTGTTGGGATAGAACATCGGTGCGGGTAGAAGAGTGCTGGCAGTCGCTGCGAATTATTGAGCAATGTATTGAAAAATTGACATCAGTTCATGCACGTACCAACGCATTTGACCCGCAAGCAATGCTACCCAAAAAAATCAGACCTCAAAAAATGGACTTCTATTGCCGAGGTGAAAGTCCCAAAGGTGAACTCGGCTTTTTCTTTCGACACAATACCAATTTTGATATTCCAGCACGTTGCAAAGTGCGGTCGCCTTGTTTTTCTAACCTTTCGGTGATTTCAGAAATTACACAAGGAGCCATGCTAGCCGATTTAATAGCTATTCTTGGCTCTGTAGATTTTATTATGGGTGAAGTGGATAGGTAGTTACAAAACTTGTATAGCTTAGTTTACTTTGTTAAATTATAGCTTGTAAACCTCTATTGATTCAAATCTCTTTTACAAAGAAATTGGGCGATGAATTTTTAACCGCTAAAACGATGCTAAATGAAAATTAAATACTTATTTATATTGATGGTCACTATGATTGCAATGGTTGCTTGCAAACGTCAGATAGAACGACCCCAATGGGATGTGGATCTGCTGGCTCCATTGATAAAATCAACGATTAACATCAAAAGTTTGGTAGCTGATAGCACCTATATATTAGACAAAGACAGAAGTATAATTTTAGTTTTCAAGCAACCACTTGACTCTTTTAGTTTGAAAGGCCTAGACACTTTTCGCATAGATCCATTTTACAAAAAAATTAAACTGTCATCGCTACAGCTCAATACCGATACAATTACTCAGCTGATTACTCTTGGTCAAATTGCTAGACAGCTACTGGCAAGCACTGACCAGCAGATGAGAATTGTTGGTTTTGTAATATTGGCTAACCAAGGTAAAAGAATGGATATTCCCAATTTTGAAAATATTGCGGCGGCAGCCTTGCCTTTTGATGTAACACAATGGTTCAAATACGCCGTGGTTAAATCTGGAAATTTGAAAGTAATCATCACCAACAAACTGCCTATAACAGTTGCCAATATTCAGTTTGACCTCAACAATAAAACCTTTATTCCAAAACTAGTATTGTCCAAAACTTTCACCAATATTTTCCCCAATACTTCGCAAAGTGAAACTGTGCCATTGGACAATAAAAAAATTGAGGGAAATCTTGAAGTAAGCATTCCCGATCTTGATTTGATTGGTGGTAGCAATGTACTGATAGATACCAATGCGGCTTTGAAAATTCAAGTGGCCATTTCTGATATTTTATTGGAAGAAGCTGATGCCATATTTCCAGCACAAAATGTGGCGGTAGATACTGTAGAAGCCCCCATCACAATGTCTCCTGGTATAGAGGCCAAAGAAGCGATTTTGGAAAAAGGTAAAATCAGAATTAAAGTGCTTAGTACCATGCAAGATTCTTTGTACTATACTTACAAGATACCCAATGCCAAATCTCCTCAAGGACAAGCTTTCAAAATTGTAGGAACAATACCGCCAAGCAAAGGGGGCGTTGCCACCCAGTACGAATACATTGCCGAGTTTAATGGTTATAAATTGGATTTGAGAGGGGCACCAGGCAGTGAGGGGGTAAATGCTTTTTACAGCGATTTTTCTGCAAACATTCGATATACTGGTAAGCCTGTGTTTTTGTCTTTGGTCAAGGACAGTATAGAAATCAGTATCACTATGGAAGATTTCAAACCTTCTTATCTGCGTGGCTACATCAAACAAGATACTATCTTAGAAGCCGTATCTGCCGTAGATTTATTCAAAAATATCAGAGCAGATGCACTCAATTTCAATAAAATTAACCTCACTTTAGATATTAAAAATAGTTTTGGAATTACCGTGGACATTACCCCACAATACCTCAAAGCTAGCAACAATAGAGGACAATCGGCGGAGTTGGTAGACGATAAGCTGGTTATGGTAAAGCGAGGAATAGTTGCAGCTAAAGACAAGCCCTTGACTCCATCTTACCTTAAACTACAAACTGCAAATGCTGCACCGCTTCTAAATATTATTCCTCAAAGTGTAGCCTACAAGTTGCGTATTACTACGGGGCAATCGCTGTTTGAGGGTGGTTCCAAATTTTACGATGATTTTGCCTACAGCACTTCTGCCATTGTGCCTACCCTTACCATCGAAGCACCTTTAAATTTTTCTGCAAAAAAAATAGTGCTACAAGATACTATTCCATTATCAGCCGACTTTCAAAAGCAAGTGCGTAGTGGCAAATTTACTATGTTGCTCAAGAATGGTTTTCCACTGAAAATCATTTTAAATATGAAATTTATAGACCAGTGGGGCATACAAAAAGAAATACTGCTTTCACCACAGCCCATTGTTGAAGGCATTATAAACACTGCCACACAGAAGGTAGTAGCCAAAACAGATACCAAACTAATATACCAACTAACTACTGAAAATATGCAAAAAATTGCCGGGGCAGATAGGCTTATCATTCAAGCCCAATTTGATACTCAACCAGAAAATACTCAAATAAAAATTTACCACGATTACAATCTGGAAGTAAAAATTATTGGCGACCTCAAATACAACATTCAATAAGCACACATGCGTACTTTTATTTTTATATTTTTTATACACGTTACTACCTGGGTATTCCCAGCTATGGCCCAAATGCAGAGCGACGCTATAGACCGAAACTATCTAGACCAAAACCAATGGTATATAGGTTCGCAGCCAGCGAATAAAGGACTAGCCCAAGCATACATAGGCTTTGAAGGAGCATCGAACGCCATTACCAATTCTTTTGTAAAAGCCAGTATTCTTAATGGAACCATTACTGATGCCAATAAAGATGAGGTTAGCAGAAGACTGAAAAAAAGTAATCGTTTGGGAACAGAGTTCACATTTGGGTTACACGGAATGTACCACACTTCTAAATTTTCATATCTAGCAGGGCTAGGTCATAGAGAGTTGGTAAATGCTGCCTTTACAGCACCTTTCTTTGAAACAATTTTTAGAGGCAATAAAATGTATGCAGGTCAAGAAGTAGCTTTAGGACCTTCTAATATTACCTACCTCAATTATGACTTTTTGTATTTAGGAATTTCAAAAAACATACAACAGCATTCTAGTTTTTATGCTACTTTTCAGTTTATTAGAGGAGGTCAATGGCTTAGTGCCCAGCTTGCCAAAGCCAATATGTACACCCAAGCCGATGGCGAATACATAGACCTAGATACCCAATTAAAAATCAACTATAGCAACAATAACAATCGCACTTTTCCTGCTACTACAGGTATAGGTACTGCGTTAAATCTTGGCTATACATGGTTTAGTGAAAAACATAAAATAGGTTTAGAAGCTAGAGATTTAGGCTTTATTGCTTGGCAAAATCAAACCATCATTGAAGCAGATTCTAATTATAAATACGAAGGAATAGAAGTCAATAATGTATTAGATGCAAATGTTTTCAATACCAATCATATCAATGTCGATACGCTTTCTAACAAATTTAACGCTCCAAAAACCTCAAGAAACATTACCCAACTTCTCCCTTCACTTTTTCTTGCAAATTATACCTATCATTGGTCCTCAAAAACAAAAATATTTATGGGTATAAAATATCTTTCTCGTGCCAACTATATGCCTAAGTTTACCCTGCGTGCACAGTTTACCCTTGCTTCCACTTGGCATATAGTACCAGCCATCAGCTATGGGGGCTATGGCAATCAAGCAATAGAAATTGGTATCATTAAATCTTTTGCAAATTCTTTTGTCGTATCTACAAATATATTTTTGGCTGAATATCTGATTATTCCCAAGTATAGTTCGGGAGGTGGTCTAAATTTTAGTCTTTCAAAAAACTTTTAACGTATTATCGTTATTATGTACAAACACAACAATCTGCACACCGAAAGCCTTAGAGACGATGATTATGCAGCGGAAGGTGATTTTTTTGTAACCATCAATGCCGAAAATAACAATACTCTATTTGCAGAAATAGTGAATGGTAAAACGCATCTTTTGCCACAAGGCAAAATGGTGAGAAACTTACTATTAGAGATGGAGAAACATTTTCTAAATCTTACGGTAGAAGCATTTGTGATTATGCCTAATCATATACATGCCATAGTAAACTTGGCAGCTATCCCCCCAGAAAATTTAATAGTACAAGGTATCTCTAGATTTGAAATGTCTTTTGGGCTTATGGTGGGTCGCCTCAATCCTTTTCTGCTCAAAGGATCTATATTTCATGCTATCTCTTGGTTTAAAGCCTCGTCGCTCATAGAACTTCGGAAAACCGGCAACGACGATTTTGCATGGAAATCGGGCTATTTTGATTTTGTAATCGACAACAAAACATCTTACAATAACATTAAAAACTACATTCAGCAAGACCCTGAAAATTGGATCGATGATATAGACCATCCTGAGAATAATTTTAGAAGCATTATTTATTAATAGCATTGCCATGAACCCTAAGTTTCAAGATGCTATTACACTTTTCTCTAAAACCACACCGTACAAAGCATTTAATTTTTTCAAATTAATTTCTAGTTACTATCTTTCCAATCTTTTAGCTAAGCCAATTCATTTCGGTTTACCATCTAGTATTGCAATAGAGCCTACTACCTCTTGCAATTTACGCTGCCCGCAATGCCCCAGTGGCTTGCGTTCGTTCACAAGAAGTACAGGAATGCTAGACCAGCAACTATTTGCTCGTACTATAGACAATATTTACCACCATTTGCTGTACTTGACTTTCTATTTTCAAGGAGAGCCTTA
>JAAFID010000138.1 GCA_013297765.1 Cytophagales bacterium
AGCAGCAATACGGTTGCCATCGACGAGCAGTTTCAAATTTCTTTTACACTCAATGTAGCTGGCAAAAATTTTCAACCCCCATCGTTCAATGATTTTATGGTGCTATCGGGCCCTAATCAATCGCAAAGTATGCAATTTGTCAATGGCACTATGTCGCAGTCACTTTCATTTACCTATTACCTACAGCCCAAGGCTGCCGGGACTTTTAAAATAGGTAGTGCAAGTGTACAAACAGGTTCAAAAACGTTAAAGACAAACCCTATCACCATAACAGTAGCTAAAGGTAGCACTAACACTCAATCCAATGGCAAGGAGGAAAGCATAAGTGCCCAGATAGCTAAGAAAATCTTTATTAAAGCTATAGCAAACAAAACTAATGTTTATCGTGGTGAAGCCATTGCTGTTACTTACAAGCTTTATACTTGTGTAGACATTGTAGATTTTGCGGAAAAGAAAATGCCAACACATGATGGTTTTTGGAGTCAAGATATTGAAGCTGCTAAAGATTCAAAAAAATATTATGAGACCGTCAATGGGGTTGAATTTATGGTTGTAGATATGAAAAAAACCATTCTATTTCCTCAACGTGCTGGCACGCTGCAATTGGATAAAATGGAGTTCCAAGCGATAGTGAGGGTTCCTACTAAACGTCAAACGAGAAGCAATGATCCTTTTGAAGATTTTTTTGGCGGCTCATTTGGTGGCAATGTGCAAGACATAAAGCATACTGTGACTAGCGAACCTATTAAAATTAATGTAAAACCATTGCCCGATAATGCACCGCCTTCATTCTCTGGGGCAGTAGGCAACTTTACCATGCAGGCATTTTTGGATAAAACGACCACCAAAGCCAATGAACCCGTAACCTTAAAAATCAAAATATCTGGCAAAGGAAATTTGAAATTGATAGACCCTATTGCCCTACAACTGCCGCCAGATATAGAAACCTACGACCCTAAAACCAACGACAATATCTCTGTAACAGTTGATGGTGTTAGTGGTACACGCACCCTAGAATATTTACTTATTCCCCGTAGAGCAGGAACATATAAAATAAATGCACTCAATTTTAGTTTCTTTAATTTGAGTAAAAACAAATATGAAACTTTGCAGTCCAACGAATTTGAATTAAAGGTTGAAAAGGGTACTTCCGCTGAAGCTACTGCCAGTGCAGACGGCAATAACAAGGCAGACTTGCAATTAATAGGAAACGATATTCGCTACATCAATACCAGCAACTTTTCCGTGGAACCAGAAGGAGATTTTTTCTTTGGCTCTAGCTCGTTTTACGCTTTCTTAGTTGCTCCATTGTTGTTATTTATAGGCTTCTTATTTGTGAATAAAAAACAGGAAAATGATGCCGCAGATATTAGTGGAGTCAAAAGCAGAAAAGCCACTAAAATAGCCAAAGCCAAGCTGGCAGGAGCAGCCAAATTGTTAAAACAAAACAACCACAGCAAAGTGTATGAAGAGATTTTACGTGCCCTGTGGGGCTATGTAAGCGACAAGTACAATATTGCTGCGGCAGAGTTGAACAAAGACAATGTTAGGGCAATATTTGCAAGCAAAAATAAATCTGAAGAAACCGTCAATGCCTTTTTAGGAGTGATAGATGAGTGTGAATTTGCCCGCTATTCACCCTCTGCAAGTATGGCCAATGCAGCAGATGTGTATGAAAAAAGTATAGCTGTAATTACCAAAATAGAACAATAGTTTTTTAGAAAAATTTGTAAAATGAATACCTCGTTACCTAAATATAGTTTTCTTACCATAACGTTGTTGGCAATGTTATTTTCATTCACTTTTTCAGCACTCGCTCAATCGACCGATAGTGTATTTGCAAAAGGAAACCAATGCTATACAAAAGGCCAATACCAGCAAGCTATTGGTGAATACTTGAGAATTGTAAAGCAAGGGAAAGTATCCTCAGATTTGTATTATAACTTAGGTAATAGCTATTTCAAAATCAATCAAAACGCATTGGCAATTTTGTATTATGAAAAGGCTTTAAAGCTGCACCCAGCCCATTCAGATGCTCGATTTAATCTTCGTCAAGCAAATAATAAATCGGTGGATAAAATTGCTCCTTTACCTGAAATTTTCTTTAAACGTTGGTGGAAAAGCTGGGTAGCAATCTGCTCTATAGATACATGGGCACAACTCTCGCTTGTGGCGTTATTTCTATTGGTAGCATCTCTTGTATTATTCATTCGTTCGGCTACAGCAGCAAGCAAAGTGGTATCTTTTGTTTTTATAATTTTGTTTGTATTGAGTTTTGCCCTCAGTTTTACTAGTGGTTGGTATGGACGTTATAAATTTAAAAATGAAACTTTTGCTATTGTAATCAGCCCCAGCACTTATGTGAAAAGTTCGCCCGATGTTCAAGGCAAAGATTTATTCATTTTACATGAAGGCACAAAAGGCAAAATTACCGAACAAATAGGCGACTGGTATAGGCTACACATTGCTGATGGTAATGAAGGTTGGGTTAAAAATGAAGCGATAGAGTGTATATGAAGTCCAAAATCACATTTTAAAATTCATAAAATCTTTTTATTTATCTCTATTGATGGTATAATCTACCAAGCCCAAAAGCGATTCTTTGTACACACTATCGGGGAAAAAAGCCAGCAAATCTTTTGCTTCCTCTACAAGTTTCATCATGGCAGTAGTGGCATATTCTATACCACCCATAGCTTTTACATGATTGATAAGTTCTCGTACCTTTTTAGGATTTTCATTCTCATTTTTCACCACATTGATAATACGTTTTTTCTCTAGCCAACTAGATTTGCTCAGCGTATATATCAGTGGCAAAGTGAGCTTTCGTTCTTTAATATCAATGCCTACAGGCTTTCCTATACGCTCGTCGGTACTGTAGTCAAAAAGGTCGTCTTTGATTTGAAATGCCAATCCCACCTTCTCTCCAAATAATTTTACTCTAGCCACCACTTCATCGGAGGCACTTACAGATGCTGCACCCACACCACAACAAGAAGAAATAAGGGAGGCTGTTTTTTGGCGAATAATATCAAAATAAACATCTTCGGTAATATCTAGATTGCGAGCTTTTTCCATTTGTAGCAATTCGCCCTCGCTCATCTCTTTTACTGCTTGCGAGACAATACGCAGCAATTCAAAATCATTGTTCTGAACCGAAAGCAATAAACCCCTAGACAATAAATAATCGCCCACTAGCACGGCAATTTTATTTTTCCATAAGGCATTGATGGAAAAAAAGCCTCTTCTAAAATTGGCGTCATCTACCACATCGTCGTGCACCAGTGTTGCGGTGTGCAGCAATTCTATCAATGCAGCACCACGATGGGTAGCATCGCCTGCTGTGCCGCAAATATGAGCAGTAAGGTACACAAACATAGGTCGCATTTGTTTGCCCTTACGCTTTACTATGTAAGTCATGATACGGTCTAGTAGCATCACATTACTTTTCATCGAACTTCTAAATTTCTTTTCGAAATCCTTTATATCGTTGGCAATAGGGGCTTGAATTTGATCTATAGTAAGTGATGACATGCTTGAATTGCTTGGCTTGCTATTTCGCACCATACCCACGATTGGCGGATATTTTCAGTGCTACTTTTTTTGAAACGCTAATTTGTAATTCCTAAAACCTATTTCCTAATTTAACTTACTAAAAATAATACCTACAGCACACATCCTCTGATATTGCTAGTATATTCAAAAAAAATCCCTCGATAGATTCAAGGGATTTTTTGATTTAAAAAGGCAAATTATCTTCGTCGCTATTGCTAGATTTGAAAGTGGACACGTCAGGAAAATCTGGTGGTGTAGCTTGTTTGGATTGTTTTTCATATCCACCACCTTCACCATTGCCACTATGGGTTGTACCATTCGCAGCTTCTACTTTCCAAATACGCAAATCATTGTACCATTTTTCATTGTACTCACGAGATTCGATGTTGAAGGCAACCTTTATTTCGTCGCCTATGCTAAATCTATGCAAAGCATCAATTTTATCGCCCCAAGCTTGCAAACATGCCTTTTTAGGATATTTGTCGTCGCTAGTTTCAAGCACAAAATCTTGCTTACGCCATACGCCATTTTTCCCAGTTCCACTTTGCTCTGGCAATATTTTTATCAATTTGCCAACTACATCCATTGCCATACTTACTATTGTTTATCAATTGAAATTAGTTCTACTTCA
This sequence comes from Cytophagales bacterium, assembly GCA_013297765.1. Taxonomy (GTDB): domain Bacteria; phylum Bacteroidota; class Bacteroidia; order Cytophagales; family Cytophagaceae; genus REBA01. The sequence continues at coordinate 4,187 of JAAFID010000138.1, forward strand.
AAAATCAATGTCGCTCCAGGTCCTATCTTTCCGCCTGCACCACGCTCACCATAAGCCAATTCTGATGGAACTACCAATTTCCATTTTGAACCAGTTTTCATTAGTTGCAATGCTTCTACCCAACCTTTAATTACGCCATTAACTGGGAATGATGCTGGCTGACCTCTATCTACCGAGCTGTCGAATACTGTACCATCCATCAATGTGCCATGGTAGTGGGTGGTTACTTTGTCTGTTTCTTTAGGTATTTCGCCAGTACCTTCTTTAATCACGCTGTATTGAAGACCGCTAGGCAAGGTTACTACACCTGGTTTCTTTTTGTTTTCTTCTAAAAATTTGATGCCTGCAAGCTTATTTTTCTCTGCTTTCTCGGCTTGTAATTTTGAAAAATACTCGTTCAATACTGCTTCTGCTTTGTCGGTAGCAATTAATAAGCTATTACCTTTCAAAACATCAGAAAATGCTTTGCTCAGCATTTCTACATTAATGCTGTCCATCCCTTGTGCTTTCAAGTTTTGACCGATGTTTACGCCTAGTGCATAACTTACACTATCCAATGGGTTTTTCAATGCTTGTGTTGTTTCCATTTTTTTTGATTTACTTTTTTTTGATTGAGCCATTACTGACCCTGTACTCAATGTACCTACTAGTGCTAACACTAAAAATTTGTTGATGGTGTTCATGATGGTTTTAATTTAAGTTTGCTAAGTTAAGTGGGATTTATTAAAATTTAATTTTTTTTAAAACTTATATTGTTGGAAATTTTAAAAAAACTCCACTTACTCTCTCTTACTATCCAATACAATAAAAAAAATTAAAATTGTATTTCTAAAATCATGATTTCTTTTTAGATAAAAATATAAAAATGGAATGTTGATAAAAACCTTTTGCAAGAGTGCCAAAAAAATGTTCATTTCAAGAATGAAACAACCTTTTTACGGGCTTTCTACTACACATAATCCTTAGCATTGTTGAAAAATTACATTTACGGAATCGACTTTGGTACCAGTAACTCGGTACTCTCTATTCTTAATACCACTACCAGAAAAATAGAAAAAACATTTAGTGAAAACTCTGTTATATACTTTCAAGATGTCCAACATTTTTTTATAGGCAAAGATGCCATTCAGCACTATTTGAGCAACGATATGAAAGGCCGATTGCTCAAATCTATCAAAACGCTGCTACCTCAATCTGCATTTACGTTTACCTATATATTTGGCAAAAAATACAGTGCCGAAGATTTGGTATGCCTGATATTGCAATACTTAAAAACACAAGCCGACCAATTGGTAGGCGAAGATGTAACCGAGGTGGTACTAGGTCGCCCCGTAGTTTTTTCTGAAGATATTGCTAAAGACCAACTGGCCGAGAAACGCCTTATCAATGCGGCACGTAAAGCAGGTTTTGAAAAAATATGGCTACAATATGAGCCCATAGCAGCGGGCTTTTTGTATGAACAATCCATAGAAAAACCAGAACTGGTGCTAATAGGCGACTTTGGTGGTGGTACTACTGATTTTACATTGATGCAACTTGACAAACAAAAATCAACTGCGGTAGACCGGCAACAAGACATACTGAAATCGGGCGGTGTGCATACAGGAGGCGATGACTTTGATGCCGCCATCATGTGGCACAAGCTAGTAAAGCACTTTGGCTATGGGCTACAATACGATTCGAATGGTAAAATGCTCGACCTACCCGTTCATATCTTTCGCACCCTATGCGAATGGGAGCAAATGGCCTTTTTGAAAGAAGGAAAATTGAGAAAACAACTAGACAACTATTATCAATACACGAATAAAAACATTGCGATAGACAAGCTAAGAACACTGATAGACGACAACCTAGGCTTTGCATTGTTTCAAACAATAGAGCAAGCCAAGATAGATTTATCGAAACAAGAAAATGTAGATTTGTATTTCAATAAATCAGGATTGGATTTAGCCGAGCACCTGTCTTTAGCGGATTTTAATGGAATTGTAAAAAAAGATATTGACGATATAGAGCATTTTTTAACCAAATTTATAGCCGAATCTGGTATTGAAATAAATGCTATCAAAAATGTGTTTATTACTGGCGGTGCCTCGTCTGTAGAGGCAGTTCTTAGCGTCTTTAAAAAGCTATTTGCCAACGAAAAAATACACAGCGGCGACAATTTCAATAGCGTAGCCCAAGGGTTGGCGTTGAGTTATTTTTATTTACAGGGTAGAGCGTAAAACGTATCAATTTTTATTTTTTATCTTACTAATATTTAATCCATCAATATTTCTTTTCAGCTTTCCAAAATGCTTGGTGAATTCTTCAGTATTGATAAACTTCCTCAATATTTTTTCAAACTCCTAGGCAATTGAGGATAAATATCTTCAATATATACCCTCAGCAACTCTGCAACGCCCCATGCTTGGGCTATACAGCCATTGGGCAAATGTGGAAAATCGCCATCAAAAATTTCTGAAATAGTTCCCATACCTGCTTCTAGCAAATTCCCCTCTAGATTGGTCAAATATTTTAATGTCGCTTTTCTCCCTTCTTCACCTTGTGTTTTTATTTTGGCTGTGATGTAAGGCCCCAGTAGCCAAGACCACACTATACCTTGGTGGTAAGATCCATCTCTAGACAACTGATTGCCTCTATACAAGCCTATGTATTGTTGGTTGTCTGCTGCAAGGCTTCTTAAACCTACTGGTGTAAGTAATTTTTCCTCTACCTCTGCAATAATTTTTTGTGCAATTTCATTGCCTACAATTTGATAAGGCAAACTCACCGCAAAAATTTGATTTGGTCTTATGTCTGTACTTCTAAAATCACCATCTACATAATCGTATAGGCTATTTGCATTAGGATTGATGAAGGTTGATTTGAAAGCCAATTCTACTTGTGTGGCCTTATTTTTAAATATATTTTCATTTGCTGCATCATTTTTTAAAGCATAAAACTCAGAAAGTATCAACAGTGCATTGTACCAAAGTGCATTAATTTCTACTGCTTTTCCTTGACGTGGTGTCACCACCCAATCTCCCACTTTTGCATCCATCCAAGTAAGCTGTACCCCACGCTGCCCAGCATAAATTAGCCCATCTTCAGCAACATGGATGTTGTACCTAGTGCCACGCTCGTGCCAAGCAATAATTTCTTCTAATGCTGGCAATATTTCTTCTGTTACAAACTGTTTATCGGCTGAGTAATCGTAATATTTTTTTATTGCTATAAAATACCACAGTGTGGCATCGACCGTATTGTATTCGGGCGTTTCGCCTTCATCGGGAAATCTATTGGGTATCATTCCCATATCTACCGTTTTGGCAAATGCTTGAATGATTTTTTTTGCTTCGGCATGTCGCCCAGTCACTAAACATATACCTGGCAAGGCAATCATGGTATCACGACCCCAATCTGAAAACCAATGGTAGCCTGCAATGATGGTTTTTAAATCGCCTCGCTTTACCAAGAATTGATCGGCTGCGAGAGCAAGATTTCTAGTAAAATCATCTTTGATAGGAAGGCAATCTAGCAATGCCTCTCTACGGCGTTTTTCCTCACGAATTAACTTAAATCCATCTTTTTCTTCTATGGATTGTGTACTCACAATGACACTTATTTTTTCACCTTCGGTCAGTTGCAATATAAAATTACCATATTCATACAAATCCTCTTGAAAGTCTAGACCACGTTGCTTTTCGATAGTGTATTCAAAATTTAAGCACCAATTTGGCTTAAATTTAAAAGAAGCATTCTTTACAAAAATGTATAATGGTTCTTTGATTGAAAATGGGCAAATACAAAGACAATCATTGCCAAATACAGCCTCTTTATTGATGGTATCGGTCGCCTTGGCCAAGCTGTGAAAATCTCGAAAAGCTATAAATGGTTTTAGCTCTAACGTGAGTGGCTGTGGTGCTTTCAGTACTTCATAAGTAACGACCAATACATCTTGCTCGTGCAACATGGCAATCGTTTTTTTGATTTCAACACCTTCTATTTGGTAGTGAAATACTGGAAAAATATCTTTAGAAAATTTGCTTAAATGTGATAAACCTTCATCAAAAATAAACCCAGGAAATTCGCTACAGGTTAGTAGATGAGCTTCATTGCCAATTACAATAGTTTCTTCGAGTTTTGAAAGCAAAACTCGCCTGCCTACAGGCACATGTACTGCAGGCACAAAAAGACCATGATACCTTCTGGTATTGGCTCCCGAAATAGTGCAGCTAGAATATCCGCCAAGTCCGTTCGTTTCTAACCATTCTAGGCTCGAAGCCTTGGTATAACTATGCAATATTTCTGGATTAGTTATTTCTAGTTTCAAAGTACAAAAGGGTAGGTGATGAGTAATGAATGTTACGAGGATGTTATTTCTTATAAAAGTAAAAACTATTCACACATTTGCATTATTATTTTAGTGCTTTTTTAAGCGTAGCAGTGCATTTATTTACTGATAAATAAACTCCCAAGCAGTGCGATGTGCAGCAATATTCGCTGTATAATCTATAAAATCTTTGTAGAATGAATGCCCACCTATTGTGGCACTATCGCCAATGATAACCAACTTTTTCTTAGCCCTTGTCATGGCTACATTCATCCGTCGTGTATCGGATAAGAAGCCAATTTCACTATTGTCGTTGCTCCTTACCAAACTGATATAAATGACATCTTTCTCTTGCCCTTGAAAACCGTCGATGGTATTCACTGCAATTTTATAACCCGCAAAAAATTTATCTTGACCCAATTTTTCTTGCAATAGATTTACTTGTGCCTTGTAAGGCGATATGATACCTATAAAGGGTACTGTTGTTGATTTTTCTAGGGTTTGCTTCAAATGACTTAAAAGTAAATTGGCCTCTTCTTCATTGCACAAACTGGTATTTTCTTTACCTGGGCTTTCTTCATAACCACAGCCAGCAGTATCTACAAACACTAGGGGGGCAAACTTTTCTCCATCTACTGCGGTAAGTGTAGCGTTTTTTACAGAATCATGGGCAACCAATTTTCCATCATAAAACTTTTCATTAGAGAAAGCCATGATTTGCTCATTCATTCGATACTGGGTTTCCAGCATGGTAGCAACATTGTTTTTCTTCATCAATTTCTCTAGCAACGTAGTGCTTAGCCCT
>JAAFID010000139.1 GCA_013297765.1 Cytophagales bacterium
ACGGCTTGGCTAAGAAAAAATTACAGTTTGCTGAAAAAAGAATATGCTTTTTGGATGAATGGTGACAAAGCCATAGAAGACCACCGCACCCCAGTAGCAGGCTTGCTAAAGTGGTCGCACCACTGTACTAAAGAAGAAGTATTGGGCTTTTATGATCAAATTAAAGACCGGTTTAACTTTCCCAATGATACGACCGAGGCGGCAAAGCTAAAAATTGCAGAACCTTACATTTCAGAAGCAGCCACAGGCTGGGACTTTAACCCAAGATTTGAAAACCGTTGCCCCGATTTTTGGAGTGTAGAGCTGAATACCAATATGTATGTGTACCAAATGAACTTTGCCTACTTTGCCAAAGAACTAGGCCTAAAAGGAGAGCCAGACTGGGCTGCAGAAGCCGAGAAAACGAAAGCACTCATCAATAAATACCTGTGGAACGAAGAACGTGGATTATTTATGGACTACGATTATGTAAACAAAAAATTTAGCCCCGTAGCTTCACTGATTACCTTCCAGCCTTTGTTTTACAAGCTCGCCAGCAAAGAGCAAGCCGCAAAAGTCGTTGCTAATTTGAAATTGTTTGAATACGATTGGAGTGTAACCGTGTGTGAAAACTCGCACCAAAAAACAATTTACCAATGGGATTTCCCAGCCGTATGGGCGCCAATATTTACGCTTACCCTAGGCGGGCTAGACAACTATGGCTACACCGAAGATGCCAAAAGAATTTCTTACAAATACCTAGACCTAATTGCCAAAAATTTCCTAGACCCCAAGCCAGCGTTGGTAAAAAAGAACAACGAAGAAACGAAACGCAGATACGGCCGATTGTATGAAAAATACAACGTAATCACTGGCGAAATCTATGACCCAGAATACACCTCAATGGAAATGATGGACTGGACAGCAGCAGCGTATATGGAGGCTTTTAGGTATGTGAAGGGGAAGTAGGGGGGATTTGCAAACCAATTTGTACGGATATTTTAAATAAAAAATCAATGAAAAAAGCAATAGGAATTAGGGTAACTCCTTCAGCCTTGTATTTTGCAATAGTCTCTATGAAAGAAGAAGTTCTAGAAATCATAATTATAGACAAAATTATGAATCCAAAAGCTTTACACATTCCTGAGCAATTAAAATTCCTCCGCAATACACTTTGTGATATTATTAATCAGTTTGAGATTACTAATGCTTGTATAAGAATTACTGAATCAAATGCACAATCAGTTAGTATACCGAGAATATACATTGAAGGTGTAATTCAAGAGCTTTTTGCTAGTTCAACTATTATCAAATATTACATTGGGCAGATTTCTAGCATAAGTGCAAACCTAGGAATAGAAAGAGTTAACTTTAAACCGTTTGCAGAAGGGAAAGAAACTTTTCTTGATATAGAAAATTGGAAAGCCTATTCGCTAGAAACAAGAGAAAGCTTGATGTCTTCTATTAGTGCTTTAAACATTTAAAATATGCCATTGGGATTACATACTGCCGAGTTAAATTTTGAAACCATCAAAGAAATAGGTCAAGAGGGCAAGAATTCACAAGTCTTTTTAGCACATGACAAGCAGCTAGACGGGGAAATTGTTGTAAAAAAAATAGAAAAAAGTAAAATTTATAATCCAGCAGAGTACTACGAGGAGATAAAGAAATTGCATGCTTCAACTCATAGCAATGTGGTTAGAGTTAATTATGGATGCTCTGACGCTAAACATGTATATATTGCAATGCCTTATTATAAAAACGGTTCCCTAAAGTCCATAATTGCCAATAAAAATCTAACAATAAGAGAAATTATTAGATATACAATTCAATTTTTGTCTGGGCTTCATCATATACATTCAAAAGGCCTAATTCATTTTGATATAAAACCAGATAACATTTTAATTTCTGATAGCAATGAAGCTCACCTCTCAGACTTTGGATTAACCAAAGCAATGAATACATTTGGATTTGCCTCACCAGACCAAATTTATGATAAACAAGTACCACCTGAAACTTTTAGAAGTACAGATAAAACAATTCATTTTGATATATATTTAGCTGGCATGACTATATATAGATTATTGAATGGTGAAAGTAATTTTCATAGCCAATTAGAAACTTTTGAAAATCAAGATGATTATATTAACTCTATATCCACAGGAAATTTTCCATGTAGAAAGAGCTATCTGCCACATATTCCATCGAAACTTAAAAAAATTGTTAACAAAGCTTTAAGCGTTAATTTAGAAGATAGACACAAAAGTGTTTTAGAATTAATTAATGATTTAAGTGATATTGACGAAAATCTAGATTGGCGTTTTAAGAAAAGTTCTATAACCGAAGAATGGGAGAGAAATAATGGAACACATACTTATACTGTTCAAGTGAATCTTTCAAATCTTCAGAATATTACCCTTACCACAACCAAAACAAATAATACAACCTTAAAAGTTCAACGTGAAAATCTCCATTGTTACAACAATTTAAATAGTGGTAGCGTTTTAACCAAGATTAAGCAAGCATTAAAACTTGAAAATTAAAGGAATTAAATATAATCCAAAAGGTCTTACTAGAACGGAAAACACGGGCTCAAAGCTTGTTTTGCCTAAAAATGATTTAAACCAACACAACATTCATGTGGTTACTAAGAGTCATTACATATCAGTTATTAAAAAAGACAAATAATTACTGGGTTCAAATATTAGCAAAAAATAGTTTCATTCAACTTTGGAAAGGAATTATAAGTAAGAAAGAATACAGCCATACTCGAGTTTATAAAATTTCAGGAGACCAATTTTACGCACTACTTACAGGGCAGGAAGATGCACTATTGCAATTATATAAAGCCTTGCCTCGAGCAATAAAAGATTATAGAAATTCTATTGAACAAAATAAAACCATCAAAGAAAATTCTGCCATAGACGAAATCAAGTCAGAGACAGAAAACTCCCGACGAAGTATCCTAGACCAAATCACTTTTGAAAATTACAGCTATTATTTGGGCTTTGACAAGTTGTAATATTGATTCAGAAATTTAACAACCGAATACCCTACTTCCCTACCCAAGTTTACAGGAACTGCATTACCTATTTGCTTGTATTGTTGGGCAATAGAACCCGAAAATTCCCAATCATCAGGAAAGGTTTGGATTCTCGCGTATTCACGCACAGTAAACGGTCGAGTTTCATCGGGATGGCAGCGTTCTGTTTGTTTTTGTGCAGGGCTGCAAGTTAAAGTCAAGCAAGGTTCATCCCAGCCAATACGCCTAGCGATGCCAGTTTTACCGCCACCTAAATGAAAACTGCCGCCCATAAACTGTTTTTGAATATCTAAAGGCAAATCTCGCCAGTAGCCTTTTGGAGGCACTAAATCTAGAACATCAATTTTACTTTTTGGATATTTTGCACCTTCTGATTTTGGCACATTGCTGTCGAATAAGTCTCCTTTTTTCAAAGCATCTTTTAAATTGTATATTTTTTTGTATGGTTTGGGGTACTCAAATTTTAAATCAATATCTTTTCTAATGCCCACTAATATCAAGCGTTCCCGCTTTTGTGGCACTTTGTAATTTATTGCTTTTAATACTTGAATCGGCATCACATTGTAGCCAATTTCATCTAAAATTGAAATCATTCCTTGCAAGGTTTTTCCGTTTTCATGACTTAGCAAACCTCGTACATTTTCACCTATACAGATTGGTGGATTTACCACTTTCACAACATTGCCAAACTCATAAAATAACGTTCCTCTTGCATCGGCAAGGCCTAATTTTTTCCCTGCATAACTAAATGCTTGACAAGGGAAACCACCAGTTACCACATCTACTTTATTTTTGTATTCTGTAACATCTAAATCTTTGATATCACCTTCTATCACTTTCCAGTTGGGTCGGTTTTTACGCAATGTTTGGCAAGCCCATTTGTCAATCTCATTCAATGCCACACATTTTAATCCAGCTTTTTCCATCCCTACCGCTAAACCGCCAGCACCTGCAAACAATTCTAAAACACTATAATCGTTCTGAGGTGCTACAGCATTAGTAGTGATTTCTTTTATATCTTTATTCAAAAAATCGGCAAACAATGTTTGAACTTCTTCTCTTTTATAAACTCGGTAATTACTCATTGGCTCACGGACTGCAGACAGCTTGCCTTCTCTATCCCAACGCCTTAATGTTTCCTTGCTTTTTCCAATTAATTCAGAGGCTTCTGCCAACGATAAATATTCATTCATAACCATGTAGTTTAACCTTATACAATGGTTACAAACTTACGATATAAAATTGTATAAACAATAACTCAACAAATAAGATATGCGAATCATAATTACAGCTACGTTGTTATGCTTGTTAATAATTAGCTGCACTAAACCTCCAAATAAGTCCGCCCTAAAATCTATCCTACTGGAACAATTATACAAAAATAATTTCAGGGAAAAATTGATTTACAGTTATTTGAAACAAAAATATAGTCTTAAATTACTAATCAACTCTTCATTCTATTTTTCAAGATATTAATAATTAGTTTTTTATAGATATGTGGATTTATAGCAATATTAGGCGTAAGAATGATGGAAAAAGTGGAACTATATAATTTCAGCTATCTGGTATGGCATAAAGTAGAATTTATGCTTTTAGACATCCTTTTTAAGCTAAAACATTATCAATTTAAAGCTTATCAACAATATCATCTAGCTTGAATTCAATTTTTAAACATATTATTTATAGATTTAAAAAAAAACAATACTATATTACAAATATTCTATCAAATAATAGTACAAAAGTCAATTGTTGCTGATTGTCTTGAGAGTGATTTTTTAAATACAATTATATTATAATCAATTACTTTAACAAAATGAATATTTATAAAAAGTCTATTTTGCCTGCATTCGTGATACTAATTCCATTTATATCCAATGCACAAACAATATTAAATTATACTATAGCCAAATGGTACGACAATAAAAAAGCTGCGAGTAGCATCACCCTCGACGATGCCATTGGAGGGCAGTTTACAGATGGTATTCCAATATTAGATGCCAATAATATCAAAGCTACTTTTTTTCTTACGTCACAAAATGTAACATCACAACTTGGCGGCTGGCCTGTAGTGTTAAAAGCTTCTAGAGGTGGGCATGAGATGGCAAACCATACGGTAACTCATCCATCGTTAGCCACACTTAGCGAAGCAGAAATTAATAAAGAGTTTAAAAATTGCAACGATGCTATTTCTGCAAATACGAGGGTTGCAAGCATTACCATGGCGTACCCCAATGGCAGTGGGGGAGACAATACCGCAGCAGATCAAAAAGTGAGAAATATAGCCAAGCAATATTTTATAGGAGCTAGGGCAGTAGGTGGAGACTACAATGAATACAATTATTTTGATACAGAAGAAAATTATTTTAAAGTGCGCAGTCCTATGATTGATGATGGAACTAGTGCAGAGAGTATTGCCAATATGCTTAGCAACACTATTAATGCCGGTGGCTGGTATTGCCCTACTTATCATGGCATCGAAAATGGATGGATAATAGTTCCTAAGATTCTATTTGAGGCTCATGTTAAAGAGTTTATTAAACGTAAAGAAGATTTGTGGATGTCCACTTTTGCCAATGTGCTGAAATACCATCGTGAGCGTAAATCTGCAAAATTGACTAAAGTTTCAGAAGATGCTAAAACTTGGATACTCTCATTGTCAGACACTTTAAGTAATAATACCGCTTGGAATCAAGCCTTAACGTTGAATATTGATAAACCCAATTGGAATGTTTTCTACATCAGCCAAAATGGGAAAGATTTAGCCTATACAACTGTTGGAAATCAAATAGTATTCAGTGCCATACCTGATGCAGGTAATATCACTATTGGCAAAGAGGCTCCATTGGCAGTATCAGATTTAGATACCCCCCAAAACACTTGGTCGGTAGTACCTAACCCCATTGGTGAAACAATTAATATCATGAATTTAATAGATGGAAAAGAATACCAAATAAATATAACCTCTATGTCTGGCGATACTGCCATAAAACAGGAATTGATTGCCAAAAATAATCAGATTAAAATATCCACTAAAAATTTAAAAAAAGGAATATACATCATTAATATTGATGGTATTTCACATAAAGTAATTATACAATAGATTTTTTATACTAATTCTAATATAATCACTAAAATGAATAAATACCTACTAGTTCTTGCTATATTTCTGATTGTGTCCATGTTGACAAATGCTCAAACTAAACTTAGCTATAGTGTTACCCCATGGCTAGACAACAAGCGAGGTGCAGTTTCGCTTACTTTCGATGATAATATTAAAGGACAATACAACACAGCCTTGCCTATCATGAATGATGTTAAATATGGCTTTAGAGGTACATTTTTTACTATTACTGGCTCAGTACCAGTAGCTGGTGTAGGTAGCTGGAGCTATTTAAGAGATGAGGTGGCAGCTAAAGGACATGAGGTAGCAAGTCATACTGTTACGCATCGCAATTTGAACCAACTTTCTGATACAGAAATTACTGATGAAATAGTAAATTCGGATGTAGATATTGAAAAAAATATTCCTCAATCAAAATGTGTTACTATCGCTTGGCCTTTTGGTGCAGGTGGCGACAATGCCAAAGTGGTCACAGAATCTAATAAGCGATACATTGGGGGTAGAAATGCTTGGGGTGCAGAGTGGACCAATGGCGACCCCCATGATGCTTGGCTGAAAAGCCTGAACTACAATATGAATGTATTGGCTGTGGGTATCAATCCAGATGTGGCTATAGATAAATATATAGGCTATTTAACAGGTTGCTTGCAATATAAATGGCTGGTATTCTTGTACCATGGTATAGAATCAGGGGAATATGATGGACCAGGCAAAGATAATTTTATCAAACAAATGGATGCAATCAATGCAAAGAAACAAAATCTTTGGATAGCACCATTTGGCGAGGTGATGCGATATAATGCAGAGAAATTTGCTCAAAATCTAAAGATTGTGTCAGAGTCAAATACCCAATGGATTCTGAGCCTGACGGATACCCTAAAAGACAATCAAGTATATAACCATCCGCTAACTTTAAAGATTCAAGATCCTGCATGGAAATTTGATTCTATAAGTCAAAATGGTAAAAAAATACCTCATAGCATCCTTTCAGGTTTTGTATATGTAAATGGAGTACCGGATGCAGGGCAAATTGTTTTTCATAAAAATATCATCTCTGCTATTGATAATAAAAGTAATGCAAAGAATCTATTTGAAATATTTCCCAATCCTGCCAAAAACGAATTGCAGATTGCTCATAGCATTCAAAATGTAAGCTATACCATAACGACTACTGCTGGCCATAGTGTGCAGGCCGATGTTTTAGTACAAGACTATATCAATATCGAAAAACTCAAATCAGGAATATATCTAATTAAATTTAAAACAGATACTGGAGAAATTACTCGAAAATTTGTAAAAGAATAAAAGAAATTCATAAATCAATCCCCTATTGGGGTCTGCTGAAAAGCTAAAAATATGCTTTAGAAATTTCTTAAAAATAGATTTTTTTGATTAAAAATTAAATTATGAAAAGGCTGCCTTCAATGTTTTGAGGGCAGCCTTTTATGTTTTTAGATTTTGAAATGGACTAGTTTGATTTGCGAGTATTGGTAACTTCTTGAACTAGCTTTGTGCTAAAAGACCCATTGGTGATTGTGCTTGTTTTGTATGTAGGGACTCCATTATTGTAAATACTTTGTTTTATAGTTGCGGTAAATTTACCCTCAATAATATTATTTGTTGGATTATATTTCAAATCTGTCAACGCAAATACTGAAGCATTTTCTTCAGGAAATGAATTGCTAGAGGCATAACCATATACATCTAACTGCAAAATTTTTAAAGGAGAAATTTCCTTAGTAGCATAACATGAAAATCTGGTTATCTTTTTTTTCGATAAGCTTAATAAATTTCCAACAGTAAAATCTAGATCCATCCTTCCGCTTTGTAATAAATCACCATCTTTTGCATAATACTTACTTATACTGATAGCAGTTTGTGTATCGCTTAGTATTTGAAAGGTATTTTGAGTGTTACCATATATACCCTGAAAATCAAAATTAAAAGTTTCTGGTTTTCCTTCTATTGTCCCAGTTAATGTTGCTTTCATATAACCTTCCTTTTCTTGAATATAATTTTCCTCAGTAAGCATTGGCCCTGTCGCCCCTACCGGTCCTGGTGCGCCGTCTTTACCTTTACAGTTGAACAATAAACTTGCTGCGAGCATGATTGGTAAAAAATAATTGGTTTTCATAAGATTAGTTTTGTTTAAAATTTCTCAAAAATAAGAAAAAAACATCGACTAGCGAACCTTTAATTATTATATTTTTTAATTTATGATAGACTAAGAATATCTAATTGGAATGTAAGATGATTTTAAGAGATTATTCTCATATTTAAAAATAAAGCTCTAAAAATTTACCCCTACAACCCCAAATCATTCTCATCGGAAATGGTATTGAGCAGGGTAGTTACTTCATTTACTCTTGCGGTTTCGCCTACTTTTTCAAAGGCGACAATGAGGTTACGTAGTATTCTTTTTGCTATTTCTATATTGTCGCAGGGCTCGTAAAACATATCGTTGGGCGATAGGTTCAGGTGAGCAATGTAATTATCAATATCTGCCCTAGAAAAAATTAATCCTTTATTAAATGCATTGATATAAAACTGTGTTTCTGCCGATTTGTAGGTAAGTATAAATAGATTGGGAAGATTAACCCCGTAAATAGGAATTTTAAGTTTCTGAGCCACCAGCATGTATATGGCACATAACGAAATAGGGTTTCCACGTTTGGTTTCCAGCACCACATTAATCATAGAATTTGCTGGCGAATGAAAATTTTTGGTATTGGCACTAAATTTCAGTTTGTTGAACAATACCGAATTCAATACTTTCACTTGGTCAAAAGGCAGCAAATCATTTTTCAATTCTAGCCAAGTTTCATAGTAGATTTGCTCTACATCTATTTTTAATTTCTGAAAATCCAAGTCTGGATATTGGTAGGTAGCGAGTATCCATAAGCCTTCCAGCAGGTCTTTGCCGCCATTATCTTTCCATATTTTAAGTCTGGAAATAAGCAAATCGTAGTGCAATGAATGAATCAAATCTTCGATACGTCGCTGCACAATGGGGTTGAAATTGGTTTCCCACTCCGATTCTAAAAAAGGAATAATCGCCTCACCAATCGTAATGATTTCCTGTTCCACATGTGCCA
>JAAFID010000014.1 GCA_013297765.1 Cytophagales bacterium
TCATAAATGGAAGTGGAATACCTATAACTGGAAAAATGCCAATGGTCATACCAATATTGATGGCAAAATGAAGAAATATGATGCTGGCTACAGAGTAGCCATATACTCTAGCAAAGCGTTCTTTTTGTCTTTCTGCTAAAAAAATGATGCGCATTAAAAACAGCACGTAAACAATGATCAGCAGCGATGCCCCTATCCAGCCATGCTCTTCGCCTATGGTGCAAAATATAAAATCGGTGCTTTGATCGGGTACAAAATCAAATTTAGTTTGTGTGCCTTGCAAAAATCCTTTTCCTAATATTTCACCAGAACCAATTGCAATTTTTGATTGTGTTACTTGGTAGGCTATTCCTTTGGTATCTGCAGATTCTGGGTCTATCAGTGCTACTATTCTGTCTTTTTGGTGCGATTGTAACACATTGTTCATTAAAAAATTAACACTGATTACTACCCCTACACACACAGCAGCAGCAGCAATGGTGATGGCTATTTTTCTAAAAACATTTCTCAATCTCGTTATTTTTCGTTGAAGGGTGAGCAGAATATTGATGATGATTAACCCAGCAATTACACCTATACCAATAAATATGGTCTGCTGGTCTAGCATCAAAGAAAACACAAGTAACGCTACTGCGGATACGCCAATGATTAAAAACCAAGGCGACAGACCCTCTCTGTAAAGCACTAGGACAAATGCCGCAAATACCAATACTGTTCCTGTTTCATTTTGTAACAATATTAAAACTGCTGGTAGCCCTATGATGGCAAAGGCCGTAAGCTGGGTTGTCCATTTATCAAATCTTATATTGATTTTGCCTAAGTAAGTTGCCAATGCGAGTGCCGTTGCAAACTTGGCAAACTCGGCTGGCTGGATTCTTAAAGAACCCAACTCAAACCAAGATTTTGACCCTTTTACTTCTGTACCAAAAAAAATCGTGACCAAGCAAACGGTAATAATAGTACCATAAATCAAGTATGAAAAAGTACTGTAAAATTTATAATCTATTGCCGAAATGAGGATGATAATAAGTACCGAAGTGCCTATCCAAATCAATTGTTTACCAGAGTTGATAGAGAAATCAAAAATATTCTGAGAGACTTCAGGATTATACACTGCCGCAAAGATATTGAGCCAACCTGCCAACACAAAAAAGACATAGAAACCCACTGTAATCCAGTCTATATTTTTAGAAATTTTATCGTCGTTTCTCACTCGGCAGTTTTTCTATATTTGGATACAAAATCTTTTCTCAGCACATATTCTTCCATTGGCTTGCGGCTGGTAGTATCTCGCAGGTATTTGTCTATCATTAAATTGACAATGGGGGCTGCCGTCATAGCACCAAAACCAGCATTTTCTACAAAAGCACATATCGCAATTTTTGGATTTACTTTTGGTGCAAATGCCATAAATACAGAATGGTCGTTGCCATGCGGATTTTGTACCGTACCTGTTTTGCCGCATATTTCTATGCCTTGAATTTTGGTCCACGATGCGGTACCACCTATTACTACTCGCTCCATACCATCTACCATTACCGGAAAATATTTTTCATCTACTGCTGTTTTGTGTTTTATCAATAGTTTAGGGTTGTTATTTGGTTTATTGCCTATGCTTTTAATAAAATGCGGAGTATAGTAATATCCTCTATTGGCAATGATAGCAGCCATATTGGCCATTTGGATTGGCACAATAAGCAACTCGCCTTGGCCAATATCGAGAGAGCGAATGGTAGAATGCTTCCACCTATGGTTGCCGTACCATTTATCATAAAACTTTGTAGATGGAATAAGACCAGGTTTAATGTTAGGTAAATCTACATCTAGCTTGCTACCAAAGCCAAAAGACATGATTATTGACCGCCATTGATTATAGCCCATTTCAGAATCTATGTATTTATTGGGATGTTTTTCTTGTTGAATAATATTGCGAAAAACCATATAGTAATAAGGGTTGCACGACCATTGAATAGAGCCTTGCAAATCGTTTGGAGATGGATGTTCGTGGCATTTAGGACCCCAAGATTGATTGCAGGGATATATGGTACTTGGTTTTAAAACGCCCACTTGTTGCCCTACCAATGCTTGTGCTACCTTAAAAATAGAACCTGGTGGATACATCGCCATCAATGGGCGATTAAAAAGTGGTTTAAGGGTATCGTTTTCAAGTTGCTGATAATTTTTTGAAAATTCCCTACCTATTAGCAAATTGGGGTCATAGCTGGGTGCGGAAATAAATGCCAAAATTTCGCCTGTAGCAGGCTCAATAGCAACAATACTTCCAATCATTTTGCCCATTAGTTGCTCGCCATACTGTTGCAGTGCAAGGTCTATGGTACTTTGTAGGTTTTGTCCAGGTATAGAAATAGTGTCCAATGCACCGTTTTTATATGAACCTTTTTCTACTCCATGCACATCTCGCATTACGAACTGCGAGCCCCGCCTACCTCGCAATTCTTTTTCATAACTTTGCTCTAGTCCGCTTAGCCCTATGTAATCGCCTTGTTCGTAATATTTGTCCTTTTGCTTATCTAGTAATCTTTTATTAATCTCTCCAATATAGCCAAGAACATGACCTAAGTTCTGATGTGGATATCCACGAATGGTGCGAGATTGGGGGTAAAAACCAGGGTATTTGTAAAGAATATCTTCTAGTTTGGCAAAATCTTTTACCGATAGTTGTTTTAGAAAAGGAATGGGTTTTTTTCTAGAATAGCCTTTGTCTTGTTTTACCTTGATGATGGCTGCACGAAGTTCCTCTACCGTCATGCCAAAGTCAGTACAAAAAGTTACGGTATCTTTTATTTTTGCCTCACGCATAATGATGAGAATATCGAATACTGGTACATTATATACCAATAACTTGCCTTTTCTATCATGAATTAAACCTCGATAGGGATATTCTATTATTTTACGCAATACATTTTGCTGGGCTTCTTGCTTGTAGCGGTTGTCTAGGGCTTGAATAAAAAATAATCGAACGATGAACAATAGCCCTACAGCAATAAAAATAATTTGAATAATTCCTTTTCTTTCCCACATATATTCAGTGATTGCACACTAAGCCGACCTTCTTCTTACGGGCGAAAGCAGATACTGAAATAATATAACTGCAAATATGGTAAGCAATGAGGTGAAAAATGTTTTGGTAAGCACTGTACCTAAAGAGCCAAACCCCCATGCCTCTAGTACAAATAAAAATAAATGATGAACAAATACTAATACCACACAATATGATATAATCCATTGAAAACCAAGTGATGAAATAGATAATTCGGTAGAGGCATCGTAACCGCCCCGTGGGGTAAGGGTATTGATAATGTGTAGTCGCACATATCCTAGCATAACGCTAGCAGCCATGTGTACACCTAGGGTATTGTAAAAAATATCGATAATAAAACCATAACCAAATGCCAATAAAATAATCAGCAATGGCGGAAACTCGAAAGGTAATAACAATATAAAAGATACATAAACAAAGCAATAGGCAGTATCCATGATGTTGAAATTTCTAAATATCACTATTTGCAAAAAAAGATAAATAAGAAAATTGCCAACGGCAGTAAAGATGCTTCTTTGACTCATAGTTCAAATTTATTTCTTTTGGTTAAATAAATCATTCACTACTATTAAATTTATTTCTGAATAAATAGTAGAAAATAATCCACAGTATAAAATATACTACTGTGAATCATGGCACCACTCAAATAATTTGCTCACCAATTACGGTAATAGGAGCGAGGAAACCACAATTCTTATTTCAAGCGTTCCCTAAAATACTTCACCGAGGTTTGGTAAGCTTCTTCTGTATAGGCTTTATTAAATTTAGGATTGCTAGGATTGGCAAAGGCATGGTCGGCCTCAAACATTTTTATACTGACTTTTTTTCCTGCTGCAGTCATGTTCTTTGCAAACTTATCGACCACTTCTGGATTAACCCATTTGTCTTCTTTGGCAAATATCCCAAGCACATCTGTATTTAAGTTTTTTAGTTTACCTACACTTTCTTCGGGCATTCCATAGTACATCACACAAGCCACTGCCTTATTGCCTGCCAGCAAAGATGCCTGTAATGACCAGCCACCGCCAAAGCACCACCCTATGGTGCCTACTTTTGCCCCTTCGCCAAAATAGTTGATTAGTCCACTCAATATAGCAACGCCACGGTCTTGCTTAAACTCGCCCATATATTTGCCAGCAGAGTCTCTATTGGTAGCTATCTTTCCATCGTACATATCTACAGCATAAACATTTACATTGCCTAGGTCTTTCTGTAATTTTTCTGCCTCTTTTTTGATATAATCGTTCAATCCCCACCATTCTTGAATTACAATGATATTGTTCTTCGTAGGTTTGACGGCCATAATGGCAAATGCTTTTGCAGTCCCTCCATCGTTAGTTTTGAAGGTAATCATTTCTCCTTTTTCAGAAACATAGGTAAATGGTTTTGGGTTATCATGTCCTGCACGAAATTTTTTCTCTTTGGCAAATCCAGCGAATGCATATATGGCATTAGACTCGCAGCAACTTTTGCTACACTGGGCAGCCAATTTTTTCAATGAAGTTACAAATAGTAGTAACAGACAAATGGAGGTGATTTTTTTCATAAATGATTTTTTCTTGGTAACAAATTAGGATAACAAAGGTTGAGAAATTATAAATCGTTGCTTCTATGGATTTATAATTTCTAACTAGATATATTTTTACTACTAAAAAACAATACCCACAAATAGTAAAAATCAAAAGCTAATCAAGAAGAGATATAGATATTACCGAGCAAGAGGAGAGTAGCTTAAAAAACAATAAATCAACCTAATTTACCATTATTACTTTAAACCCGCCTTCCCAATTCATGCTACTTTTTAAGAATTACAAATTCTACCCTTCTATTCAATTTTCTAGTTTCCTCTGTGCCATTGCTGGCGATAGGTTTAGTACCTCCATAGGCTTTAAACATGACTCTTTTTGCGGCTATTCCATTTTTTACCATGTATTGTTTCACGGTACGCACCCTTCTTTCTGATAGTATCACATTGCCTTTAGGGTCACCTTGGTTGTCGGTATGGCCTTCCAGTTGAATGACTACTGTGGGGTTTTCTTCCATAAAATTGACCACATTGTCCAGTTCTATATAAGACGATTCTAACATTTCGGCTTGCCCTCGCTGAAACAGTAAGTTATTTAGCTGCACCACTTTCCCCACTTCTATAGGAATGAGGGCTACATTTTTTACGGCATCTTGAAATAAAGTATCTACCGAAACTTGAATATTTTCAGAGGCAGAAATGTAGCCAGAAGCACTTATACTCAAGCTATACTGCGTTCCTTTGGGCAATACAATTTCAAAAGTTCCAGCGACTTCATTGGTTTGCACTGCCGCCATTTCTTTCTTTGTATTGTTGTCTGTCACTACCAATCTAGCAGATATGGTAGCCTTTGTATCTGCATTGGTTATCTTTCCTTTTATTCTTACCACAGGCTCATTCTTTAGCAAATCGGCATCGGGTGGTAAACCTATTACATAAATATCGTGTTTTTTCTTTTCATTAAAATATTTGTAGCCATACGCAAATCGACCATCTTCAGTAATTACGAAACAAAATTCATCTTCTTCAGAGTTTACAATAGAACCTAGATTTACAGGGGCAGACCAGCTTTGCCAGCTATCGTCTAGCCGCTTTGCCATGTATATATCATAGCCGCCATAGCCATAATATCCATTGGAAGAAAAATATAATGTTTTTAAATCAGGTGCTAAAAAGACATTGGTTTCTGAGTTTACCGTATTGATTTTTGACCCCAAATTCAATGGGGAAGACCATGTGCCATCGCCTTTGTCAAAACATACATAAATATCCTGTTCTCCAAAAGATTGATCTTTGTCTTCAATAGCCATCAACATTATTTTCTCATTGTTGCCCATAAAAAAAGACACATGTTCGTGATTATTAAAAAAATTTTGAAGATTTATAGTTTGTGGCGACGACCAGGTAGTACCTGTCAAATGCGATACAGAGCAACCTTCGCTTTTGGCTGCACCACTAGTATGGTAGGTGTTGCCCAGCAATAGGGTATTGCCGTTGGCTGCTACCGAGGCCACAAAATTATGGTCTTTGTTGTTTAGCGGTACACCAGCATTTACAGCCTCTGACCATTTTCCATTTTTTTGCTTTGTAGAAGACCATATATCCAAATCACCTTTAGATTCGCCACCCAAATTGCCAGGATGACCGAGTCTAGCAAAATATAGTTTATTACCATCTGGGCTTATAACTGGCGAATATTCATCGTATTCGCTGTTAATTTCTCCCCCTAAATATTGAATGGTAGGTAAGAATTTTTTATCGTTGTGCTCGTTTATTTTTAAAATTATTTTTTCTTTGGTGGTAGCAAGCCCCACAGCATCTATACAGTTAGCCCCTTTAGATTTGCTAGGATCTGCCACAATCTTGACAGATGTAACGTCGCCTTCCATAGGCTCGAAGGTGATGGAAAGTAAACGATTGGCAATATTTTCATCTTTGGGTTCAGCGGTATATATTAATCGTTCATTAGATTTATTGTCATAAATATATACCTCTTTAATAGCCCCTGGATTGAGGTTTTCAACAATGATTAATTGCTGTGCCTTGATGGCTTTGCAAAATTGCAATTTAACAAATATCTCGTTCTTGGTTTCCGTTTCATTTTCATCCAATCCGATGCCCCACGAACTCCCTATTTTTATGCGAGGATAGGTATTGGGTACGCCCAATAGAGACTTTGGCGACCAGTGCTGGGCATTGGCTACATCATTGGTCGCAGTTACCCTACAAGCCCATTCAATATTTTGAGCTGCCGAAAAGGTAATTAAGTAATGTAAAAAAAAAATTAGGAATGAAAATTTCGACCTGTTCATGTATTTGCTCCGCTCTGATATTTTAGGTAAAAAAGGAATTTATGAAAATATAGAATTAATATAACAATTTCTATATTTTTTATAATTTATTTATTAGTACTGCTTGAAATAAATGGAGACAATTATTTTTTTACTTTTTTTACCAATGCAATAATTACCGCTTTGTAGTGTCCTGTTTGCTTATCCGTAACTTGAAAGATATGGACTCCTACTGGGCTTATAGCCACTACAGCCTCGCCTTTTCTAGCTTTTAACAATACTTTATCAAACTGAGGAATCGTAGTACCCTCCCATATCCAACCTGACGCTCCTTCTGTACCTGGATTTTTACCCAGTTTTACTTTTTCTGCATATTTTTTAAAATCATCGCCTGATGAGGTCAATACTTGTGCAAATTCTGCTCCTTTATTAAGGTCTTTGGCTAGTTTTAAAGCTGTGCTGTATGCAGCTGCTGTATCGGCAGCATTGAAACCCTTTGGTTTAATGAAAATGTGACCTACATTCCACCTACCTCTCATACTGTCTAGGCTTAATACTTTGAAAAGGTAATTATGTGTTCCTGCATTGAATGGCCCTACCACAGTATTAGGCTTTGCGTGATAAATAGCTTCTTCCACATCTTCCGGCTGATCGCCACGGCGCAAGAATATTTTTCTATAAGGTGAATCTCCAAACTTGGATATAAAAAGAGAGTCGTTGGCAGATTGCTGAAATTCTATTTTCTTTTTGTCCATCCACTCAAATAGCTGCAAGCCATCTTCGCTCATGCCTTGACCAAATAATGAAATAGTAGAAATAAATAATAGACCAACAAGTATGTATTTCATAATAGAAAATTAAATAGATTAATGTCAAAGTTGAAATTATCTAATTTAAAGATAGAATCATTCAAAAGTATAGATTTTTTTTGAATAACTATCCAAAAAAATTACAGCAAAAAAATGTATTGCCACAACACTATTAAATGATATTAAGCCGATTTTTCTTTATTAAAAAATAATTTCTTGAACCCCATTAGAGATCCTAAAATTAAAAGTATAGAAGCTCCACCATCTAAAGGTACCTCATCGTCTGGTGTACCTGGAGCCATTGGTAAATCTACATTTCCACCACTATTGGATACTGTCTCAAAAAATTTGCTTCTGCCACCTGCGGTTTGATTTGCATTTACTTCATTTGATTTTTTTTCTTCCTTATCTTCGTCTCTTTTATTATTGCTTATAGGAATACCTATGGCCGCAGCGGGTATGCCAAGTGCATTTAATCCATCAGATACTCCTCCACTTGCACGATTTTCAGCGGTTGTGTTTGAGGTATATTCGTAAGATTCTTGGTCGTAATTACTACTTACTTGATTTTCTGGATGTACAGTAGAGGATGAAAAACTACCACCTGAGGCGATGAAACTAGAAGGGTTGTTATTGCTATTTTGACTACTATTCACCTCGCTACTAGTCTCTACCTCTACGCCTATACTGCCCGAACCTGATACAGCATTGATACTAAAGCTAGAACCACCTTCGCTATTACTACCCGAAGCATAGGCCATTCCGCTACTTCCACCAGACTGCCCTTTTGATTTTTTTTGATAAACGGAGGTTGGTGATTCAAAGTACTTCTTATTATAATGATACAAAGAATATATCGTTCCTATTAATAAGGTAAGAAATACGTATTTAAGATTAGATTTTTTCATTAAAATACTTTTAAAAATATCTCAATAATGCTAAGCAAAATTAGATATATAACAAACACTTCAAATTAACAACTCTTACGGATAGGTTAATTTGATTATCAAATTATTCGATAATTCTCAAATCTTTTCACATAAAGCATTAGTGCTTCCTTAAATTTAAGTAGGCTACTAGTAAAAACAACTTAACTAATTTCTCAAAGTTAATATTAAATAATGATAAAAACTGATGTAAATAGATGAAAAAAAGTACGTGTTTGAACTTTTATTATTATCCCTTTTTTATGATTTTGTAGCGATTTGTTTTGCCACCATTTTTATTCCATTGATAAAACTTGTGGGTCTATAGCCCAATTCTTTTTTTGCTTTGTCAATTTTTAATCCTGTTTTTAATGGTCGAATGGCTATTTGTTTAAAAGTAGAAGAATCGGATTTGTTGATAAGCGACTTGTTAAGAGCGAAAAATTCAGCCGTCAAATTTGCCATTTCAAAGGGAGTCAGTATTTCGTCACCTGCTATGTTGAAAATTCCTGTGGCATTATTTTTTACAATTAGCAAGCAACCTTGAGCCAAATCCTCGGCCAAAGTTGGCGATCGCTCTTGATCATCTACCACATTTATTTTTTTTCCTTCTTCCAAATTTTTCTTTACCCACAAAATAATATTGGTTCTACTCATGTCGTGTGCTACGCCATAAACCAAAACAGTTCGTGCAATTGTGTATATAATCTTACTTGCCATCAACAATTCTTCAGCTTTCAATTTGCTTTCTCCATAATGGCTTAATGGATGTGCTTGAGATTGTTCGTGGTATGGCCCTGATATGCCATCGAAAATAAAATCGGTCGATAGGTGGATTAAATGGCAACTGTTTACTTCACAGGCTGCGATGAGGTACTTTACCGCAGTTACATTTTGATCCCAGCAATTATCTTTCTCTGTTTCACACTGATCTACGTTGGTCATGGCAGCAGTATGTATTACATAGTTGGGCTTGTGCTTGGTGATGATAGACATGACCTCTAGCTCATTGGTAATGTCTAATGCTTCAAAAATATAATCTGCTTGATTGGGTAGTCGATTGCTGCCTCGTGCAGTAGCAATTAGTTTGTATTGTTTTTCTGCAACGATAAGTGCTACTAATTTTTGACCTAGTAACCCATTAGAGCCTGTGATAAGTATAGTTTGGTTCATTTTCTTATAATGAGTAAGTAATTCTAATTTTTTATTTTAATTAAAGGCTTATCTGTGCGTTGAAGATTTGCTCAAATTTTTCTGTAAATACCTGCTCTACTGATTCTATATTTATTGCTTTGCCCAATTCTTGTTGCATGGAAGTAACGGCTTTGTCAGCAATACCGCAAGGTACAATATTTTTAAAATAACTTAAATCTGTATTTACATTCAGAGCCAGTCCGTGCATAGTAACCCACCGACTCATCTTTACCCCAAAGGCTGCAATTTTTCTTGGGTTTGTTTGAGTTTCAAAATCTATCCACACGCCTGTGAGTCCCTCAATACGACCAGCATGAATATTAAAATAGGCTAAGGTTTGAATCACTACTTCTTCTAGTAGTCTCAAGTATTGGTGAATATCGGTAAAAAAATTATCCATATCCATTACAGGGTATGCTACCATTTGCCCTGGGCCGTGGTAGGTAATGTCGCCTCCTCTGTTGATGTGCACATAGCCTATGCCTTCTTTATCCAATATTTCAGGCGTTAGTAGCAAGTTTGCTTCATTGCCACTTTTGCCTAGCGTGTACACATGTGGGTGCTGGCACAAAAAAAGATAGTTGGAAGTAATCGTTTGCTCGGCAATTGGCAAGTTTCTATTGGCTAGCTTATGCTGTATTATGGTGTCGAATACCTTTGCTTGAAAGTCCCATGATTGCTGGTAATCAATAGTGCCCAAGTGTTTTAAAATAATGTCTTTATTGGTGTGGGTGTTCACAAGAAATATAAAATGTAGAATGATAATAAACTTAAAAATAACCTTTCCCGAAACAAGTTGCAAAGAGCTCAATAATTCCTAGACGTCGATTCCATATAACTTTGCAATATAATGGTCGCACTTATTTTATCAACATTGCCTTTTTCTCTGCGATTTTTCTTCTTCATACCGCCTGCTATCATAGCCTCTAGTGCCATAGAAGAGGTAAATCGCTCATCTACCGTGGCTATCGTTTTTGTGGGAAATGTTGTTTTTAGTTTTTCAATATACCCTTTTACCAAAGCGGTGGTATCTGTATCTTCGTTGTTTAATGTTTTGGGCATACCTATTACTATAATTTCAACCAGCTCTTTTTCCATATATTTTTTCAAATATGAAATCAAATCTTGGGTTAGTACAGTTTCTAAAGCTGTGGCAATAATGCGTAAAGTATCAGTAACGGCAAGCCCTGTACGCTTTGTGCCCAAATCTATGGCCAATATTCTTGACATATTTATAAAAATTAATTTTTATAAATATAAACCCTTGTTGCCACAAATTTTCTGTTATATTCTTACATATTCAATTTCTGCTGCTTCATTCTGATAAAAAATGTTTGTTTTGTAAATCCATTATACATATTAAAAATTCTATGTTGTCTATTGCCATCGAACAATTGTCTAAATCATTTAAAACTAATAAAGTACTCGATGTACCCTTGCTACATATTCACTCCGGCGAGGTGTTTGGGCTAGTGGGCAACAATGGTGCTGGAAAAACTACCTTGTTCCGACTAATGCTTGACCTTATCGCCCCTACCACGGGAAGTGTTTCGCTTGGTACTATCAAAGTAAATGAAAACGGAGCTTGGAAAGAAATAACGGGTGCTTACCTAGACCAAAGTTTTTTACTGGATTTTTTAAAACCGGAAGAATATTTTTACTTCATAGGCGATAGCTACGGCATTTCAAAAAAAGAAGTGACGCTAAGGCTAGAGCGGTTTACAGCATTTTTTAACGGGGAAATTTTGGGTCAAAAGCGAAAATTTATTCGAGATTTATCTACAGGCAATAAGCAAAAAGTTGGTATTGCTGGTGTGTTTTTAACTACACCTAAAATCATTATTCTGGACGAACCATTCAACGCCCTAGACCCTACCTCGCAAATGGCTTTGAAAAATTTAATTATAGACTACCACCGTACCCATGAGGCTATAACCCTAGTATCTAGCCACGACCTGAACCATATCACAGAACTGTGCAGCCGTATTGCATTAATGGAAAAAGGTACAATTGTAAAAGATACAACGGTGAATGAAAATACACTTTATGAATTGCAACAATACTTCAATACCTCAGTTGCGTAAAATTATTTGAATAACTGTTGTTTTTTAAGGGTAGAATCTTGCCGCATACGCTCATAAAAATTAGTTGATTTCTTGACCGCTTTGCTTGCAGTGTCAGGCAAAGACGAGACAACTGGACCAACTGATTTCGGTAATTCTGTTGATACAACATTATTGATTTCATTATTCGTTTTATTATCAGATTTCGCATCTGTAACAGTCGTATTTTTTGCTGATATTTTAACTACTCTTTTTGGTTGAATTGTAACTAAATTTGATGCTGATTTTATTTGAGGAATCGCTTTGTTTTCCATAGTTGGAACAGTAATTTTTTGTTCCGTTTGAACCTTAGCAACCTTGATTTTACTAGCTTCATTACTAGTAAACCACCAGGTAATAATGACTACACTAATTACTAATGCTAAACCAGTCCATAATTTTACAGCACTAGGTATGGAGGTAGAGGTTTTAGCTGCCTCTCCTGCTTTCAACTTCTGATTGATAGCATCCCAAGCCATGTCTGGTGGTGCTGTCTCGAACTGCTGCAATTGCTGCTGTAGGTCTGCAAACCATTTATCATCTTTATGATTATTCATATCTGTAAATATTTTTTTGGTACAACAATTCTTTTAACATGGTTTTAGCATGGTACAGTTGCGATTTAGATGTTCCCTCGCTTACCCCTAACATTTCGCCAATCTCTTTGTGGGTAAAACCCTCTACTACATAAAGGTTAAACACCGTTTTGTAACCCACTGGCAATTGGTTAATGATGGTCACCAATTCCTTGGTAGCCATTTTCGTTACCGCATTTTCGTTTTCATGGATATGCACATCGCCTTCTGCAACTAGGTCTATCGACATATTCAGCTTGTTCATTTTTAAATGCTGCAAACATGCATTCACAGCTATTCGCCTTATCCAACCTTCTATAGCCCCGTCGCCACGATACTGGTGAATGTTTTGAAATATTTTAATAAACACCTCTTGAAACATGTCCTCCGCATCTGCACGGTTGCAATACCGTACGCACACACCCATTACCAGCCTTGA
Source organism: Cytophagales bacterium (assembly GCA_013297765.1). Taxonomy (GTDB): domain Bacteria; phylum Bacteroidota; class Bacteroidia; order Cytophagales; family Cytophagaceae; genus REBA01. Next base: position 12,923 of record JAAFID010000014.1, read on the forward strand.
GTACAACTGATAGAGTTGCTGTTGCCCTTTGGCATTGTGCTGCTTGCAAAGTGCTATAACATCGGCTGCTTCATTCATTATTAATTTCAATTTTAGAAATTTGTAGTAAGAGTATATTTATGGAATAAAGGTTGTATAGACCAAGATTTATTTTTTAAATTTTAAATCAATTTCACAACGCCAGCATTTTGTATAGCGTATGAATGCTTTCACCAATAAAAATATGATACGTTCTTCCTTCTCTATTATTTTCTTTTGTTTGATTTTGCTTTTTTCAAATTCAATAGCATTTGCCCAACCTTCGCAACCTCAAACTAGATTTTACATTATCAAAACCAATCGCCTACTGGGTGTGGCACACATGACGGTAAAGCGAACGCAAAAATTTACAGGCGACCTAGCACTAGCTGTGCGACACGAACGCAAGGCTCTGGAACTTTACGAGGCCAAAGATTTTGCTAATGCAATTTATCATTCCAGAAGATGCAGAACACTGTGCCTAAAAATATTCGCAGAAAACAAAATTAAACTGCCTATGGATGCTAAGTACACTGCCGATGAAGAAGCATTGGCTGCACAAGCCCCAACTGAGGAAGTACTAGATAAAAACCTAGAGAATGCAGCATTGAAAGATCAAGATTTCATGAATGGAAATATGCAGGTAGATATTAAGTAACTACCTGCATATTTATTAAGCATATTTTTCGTCTTTCTTCGATTTGGCATCGGCTACAAACTGTCGTACCCGTTGCTCTTGGTCTAGGCGACATATCATCAATACGTTATCGTATTCGGCAACGATAAATTCTTCCAAACCCTCTACTACCACCAGCTTATCTTTTGGCATTTTTATAATACAATTTTTGGTATCGTAAAGCATATAATTGCCCTCTGTAACATTGCCAAAATCATCTTTGCCCATATTCTCGTAAAGCGATTTCCAAGTTCCTAAATCAGACCAGCCAAAGTCGCTTAGCATCACATAAACATTGTCGGCTTTTTCCATAATGCCATAGTCCATCGAAATGTTTTTGCACTGGCTATAGGCTTTGGCAAGAAAGGCTTCTTCATGTTCTGAAAAATATTTTTTATTGCCACTTACAAACACTTCTGCCATTTCAGGCAAGTAGGTATTAAAAGCCTGTATTAATGTTTGTGCATTAGCAATAAATATACCTGCATTCCACACAAAATCGCCACTTTCTATAAATTGTCTGGCCATTTCTAATACTGGTTTTTCGGTAAATGTCTTCACCTTTTTCAACCTAGAGTTGTTGGCTTCTAAATACTGAATATAGCCATAACCTGTATCTGGCCTACTGGGTTTAATGCCCAGTGTAACCATAATACTCTTATCAGAAGTCTCTGACAAGGCCGAACGCATATCGTTTTCAAAATCTTTCTCTTTCAGTACAATGTGGTCTGATGGTGCCACGATGATATTTGCCTTGGCATTCTTCTTAGCAATTTTATAAGTCGCATAAGCAATACATGGTGCGGTGTTTCTACCTATTGGTTCTTTTAATATTTGATCTTCATGTATAAATGGCAACTGCTCTTTTACCAAAGCACCATACATTTTATTAGTAACTACATATATATTTTCAGGTGGGCAGATGTGTTCAAATCGTTCGGCAGTTTGCTGTAAAAGTGTTTTGCCCGTACCTAGTACATCGTGAAATTGCTTCGGGTGATTGGTACGGCTAAATGGCCAAAACCTGCTGCCTATGCCGCCGGCCATAATGACCACAAAATTATTATTGTTCATGCTGTAGGTGTTATAATCTATTTTTCAAAAAAAGGAATCATCAATATTAATGAAAAATATCATTGGATAAAATTTCAAAATTGCGGTTATATCAAATAACTAAGTAATTCTATTGGGTAAGGCAATCATTGTGTATTGTATTAAGAAAATAATTATTATTGTTTGCTTGTATGTTTTTTGGAATAATTTGTATTTGGATATTGGGGGCATGATATTTTATAGAATAATTTGAAAATGAGTGATAAAAACAAATAGCTTATTTCGGTTGTTAGTTCAATGAAATGGCTGCAAATACAATTTCCCATTCAAATACTTTTCGTCTAAACATTTTAATTAATTATGAAAACAAACATTGGAATATCTGAAAAAGATGTAAAAATTACTTCTGGTATTTTGGCAACATTGCTTGCCGACCAGCATGTATTGTATGTAAAAACCCGCAATTACCACTGGAACGTAGAAGGTGAAAATTTCATTCAGCACCATGAGTTTTTTGAAAAGCAATATACCCAGCTTGCCGAAATGATTGATGAAGTTGCCGAGCGTATGCGTTACCTTGGCGTAAAAGCCCCTGGTACCATGGCTGAGTTTATAGATGCATCGCAATTAGTAGAGGCCAAAGATAAAAAAGTCAATGCTAAAGACATGCTTTCAAATTTGCTAGCCGACCATGAAACCATCATTAAAGCATTGCGAAGCGATATTGAGAAATGCGATGAAACCAGCGATGCAGGCACAGTAGATTTCTTAACAGCAAATATGCAAGCCCACGAAAAAATGGCATGGATGTTACGCGCACATTTAATGTAGATTATATAAGTCTGTTTGAGTATTACAATTTACCCAAACAGACTTTTGCTTGTTTTTTTATCACCTCATGTGGACTTTTTTCAGCGATGTTTTCCAATACTTTTTTTGCGTCTGCTTTATGTTCTGTTGGCAAATAAGCAATGTACTTTTCAAACACAAAAAGCATGTTGTATTGTTTCTGACCATTGCCAGTATTTAGTTGTTTTTTAAACCAATTGTATTTTGAACTGTCTTGTTGCTTTACATAGTGCATACCTAGCGTCATGGCGATGTCTAGGTTTTCAGAAAATTCCAATTCCTTGGCTTTGGCAGCAGCTTCGGGGCTATTTTTCTTTAATAAAATATTCATTGCAGCACCGCAAACAGAGTATGGCAAAGCATTTAGATTGGCTTTGAAAATTTCATCAAAAGAATTGCCACCTAGTGAGGCCAGCAACATCATGGCATTGGCTTTTACCTTTGGCTTGCTGTCGTTGATAGCCATATCCGATAGCTTTTTCAAATAAGATTCTAGGTTCGGCACTACTTGCACTGTAAACTGCTCTAAAGCATATTTCCGCACAGCCCAAAACGAATCGCTTAGTGCTTTGTCCAATACAGCATTGATTTTAGAGTCAGCAAAAACAGAAACCATTTGACCCTTTACAGTAGCTGGTGGATGGTCAAATAGGGCTCTCAAAGCCTTAATTTTGTTGGGATAGTTGTTTGCATTTTCGTATTGAAAAATCCATTCTTCATTGGTTTTTGTATGCTCTACAATTCCCAGCAATTGATTTTTAGAGTCAAATAATACCGATTGAGGCTTAGTTGCACAAGGCAATTCAAAAACTTGTTGTGCTTGAGTAATTTCAATTTTATGTTTTTTTACTACACCATTTTCCCAAACAGATATTTCTACAGGTAGGCGGTAAATAGGAAAAACAGAACTGTCTTGTAATTGAGTAACGTTTATTTTTAAACTGTTACCTGCAAAAGTATGCTTTACGTTCAACACAGGATGCCCAGAAGCTAAAAACCATTGATTGAAAAACCAATTCAAATCTTCGCCTGTCACTTCTTCAAATGCCAGCCGCAAATCGTGAATTTCTGTAGCCTTGAACCTATTTTTTGTGAGGTAAACATTCAGCGATTTAAAAAATGCCTCGTCACCTACTTGGTGCCGCAGCATATTCAGCACTAGCCCGCCTTTGTTGTATGAGTGTCTGTCAAACATATCTTCACGGTCTTTGTAGCGAAACCGAATGAGATCTACGTTCTTATTTTTCGATTCTTCAAAATATTCTTTGGCTTCTTTCTCTGCATGAAGGTAGGCCTCATCGATGCCAAATTTATATTCTGCCCACAAAAACTCTGAGTAGTTGGCAAACGATTCGTTCAATGGCAAATTGGCCCAAGACTCGCATGTAGCTAAGTCGCCAAACCAATGATGAAACAATTCATGGGCAATGATAAAATCCCAGTTATCATCCATCAATTCCCTATCATCAACTTGCAATGCTTCCATAAAAACTGATGCCGAGGTATTTTCCATAGCTCCCGACACATAGTCCCGTACCACTATTTGCGAATATTTTTGCCAAGGATATTTCACGCCAAGTCGAGTAGAGAAAAATTCAATCATTTCGGGCGTATTGCCAAATATATTTTTGGCATAAGGCTTAAACTTTGGCTCTACATAATATTTAATCTCAAAATCTTTCCAGTCAAATAATTTGCTTTCTTTCATTTGGTCATCAACCACAGCATACTCGCCTATCGCCATCATGAAAAGATAGGGAGCGTGGGGTAAATCCATTTTCCAATATTCTGTACGAGTACCGCCAGCATTGGCTTTAGAATATATGTATTCGCCATTGGTTAATATTTGAAAATTGGTATCTGCCGTGATATACATCTCTTGTGTGCAGCGTTCATTTGTAGCGTCAATGGTAGGAAACCAAGCCGAACTTGCTTCTGTCTCCCCTTGCGTCCATACTTGGCGGGGTTTGGCAAGGTCGCTACCATCAGGATTGATAAAATACAAGCCCTTGTCTTCGGTAATGGCTGCACTTCCACCCTTTGGCAATTCATTTGGCTTTGCCGTATAGGAAATTTCTACATAAAATGAATCAGACCGACTATAGGTCTCTTCAAGTGCTATTTCAATTACTTTTTTATCGTAGGCATATTTTGGTGTATATTTTTTCTTGCCCAGTATTTCTAGGCTATGTATCTCCATTCCTTTGGCATCAATTGCAAGCGAAGTTTGGTCGTAGAAATAAGGTTTCAGCAGCAAGGTGGCTTTCCCATTCAACTGTTGTTTTTGCCAATCTAGACTTACCTCCAGTTTGGTATGTAGCAAATCAAAAACCCTCGTCTTTGCTGGTCTGTAGGGATATTTTTCTATTGTTTTAGTAGTCGATTTTTTTACTCCTGTACTAGTCTTCTGAGGGGTCAGTATTTTGCAACTACTCGCTAAAACTATGCAACACAATGGCAATGTAATTTTGAGCAATGAAGAAGAGATGGGATACATATTTTTAATCATAAATGTACAAGGTAATCTGGGGTAAAATATAGTTAAAAATAGACAAACAAAATGAAGGATTATTACTTTTCAACTTTTACTAAAAAAGAATTTTGAGTAATTTTTCTAAAGAAGAATTATTGTTGCAATGGGCGTTAAAAAACATTTTTCGGTCTTGTACTTGTTCTTCAGTAAAAGGGAGAAGCACAAGTTGCTGCACCTTAGCCAGCATGGTTTCTGCATCATCTGCAATTTCGCACACTGTGCCTGCATCAGTGCCTGTAAGCATAAGACTATTGGCCAAGCAATGTCTGCCGTTAAGTAAACTGTTAAATAGTTTCAGTTTAATTCCCGTTGGTTGTGCAGTAAACAATACATGCAGTTGAGCATCGGTCACCAGTTTTTGCATGGTTTCTCGGCTAGGGTTAGCAACTAGCTGAATATGCCCACTGTACTGCTTCACTTTATCTTGCAAAGACTGTGATGGATTTTTACCCGCTATAATTACTGGAAAATCTATTTTAGAAAATAAGTTTTTTATCAAATAAGTAGCAGCTTGCTCATTTTCATTCACCGAAAGATTGCCATGGTAAAGTATGTACTGACCCATTCCTATTTGGGCATTGACCTCACTATTTTCTAGAAAGGGATCTATTAATGTAGTGGTGGATTCCTTATAATTTTCCCTAAAATATATTTCGTCTGTTGTGGAAATAGGTAATAGGTGGGTAGCATTGACCAAAATTGCCTCAAACCATTTTAGTTTATAAGATTCTACCACATAATATATTTTTTTAAATAAATTAGCTTCCCTACTTGCCAACTGGCTGTAGTAGTTGTGCTCTACGTTGTGTAGGCGTACAATTTTTTTTCTATTGCTTAACTTTTTATGGTTTAAAAAATAGCATGTATGTAGCCCCTCAAATAATATTGGCCATTGGTTTAGTTGCAAATTGGCAAGTAGTTGCCAAGAATCTCTAGATGCCACGATATATGGGCGAATGGACAACAACGTGTTGAAGCCTGAACGTTTGTAGTAGTAAACTTTTTCACAGTATTGCAGCAGTTCTGCAGCCTCTACTCGTCCATATTGATAGGCGTGTAAATGAATTTTTACTCCTGCATTATGAAGTGCCTTTATTTTATTAAAAATTTCTATTACCCCGCCATAATCGGCAGGGTAGGGCACATCAAAAGCAACGATATGAAGCCCATGGTTGTTCACCCAATGCTATTGTTTGGCGTAGGTAAATTCTCCTTTTGCGGAATCTAGCACTTTGCCTTGCTCTACTTTCAATATTCTTGAAGGATATTTATCTATCAATTGGTGGTTGTGCGTAGCCATCAACACTGCGGTTCCGCTTTTGTTGATTTCAAAAAATATACGCATAATGTCTTCCGATACTTCTGGGTCAAGGTTGCCTGTTGGCTCATCGGCTAGTAATATCAATGGTTCGTTAAGCAATGCCCTTGCAACTACTATTCTCTGTTGCTCGCCACCAGAAAGTTGGTGCGGCATTTTTGAGGCAAGGCCACTCAGGCCTACTTTTACCAACACATCTGTAATTCTTATTTTTATTTTGCTAGGCTCTGACCAGCCTGTGGCTTTGAGCACAAATAGCAAATTGTCGTAAACTGAACGGTCGTTCAGCAATTGAAAATCTTGAAATATGATGCCAATTTTTCTTCTCAGCAATGGAATTTTAGAGCGACTTATTTTGTTGATTTCAAAATTTGCCACCTTTATTTCTCCTTGTTTAAAGGGCAAATCGGCATACAAAGTTTTTAGCAAAGAAGATTTACCACTACCTGTACGGCCTATCAAATAACAGAATTCGCCTTTTTCTATTTCAAAATTAATGTCTTTTAATATTACTGCATCGTCTTGCAGAATATTTGCTTTTTTTACACTTACGATGGTAGAGGAGCCAAACACGATTTATATTTCTAATTTTTGAAGTTTGCCAAAGGGAAGTATCGAAATAAGGTTTGAAAGTGCTACTTCCTTGCCATCCAATCCATATTTTGAAAGTTGTTTCAATGGGCGGTCGGCTCTAAAATAAGCTACCAATACAAAATCATCATTTCGCAATTGAATATAATCAGGAATTTTAGCTTTCCCTTTCACTTTTATGATATACATATTGGTATTGCAAAATTATTTTTTGAATGTCAAATTTTCTATCATAACAACAAAGAAATGGAATTGTTACTTTTTGCAACGCTCCATTTCTTTGTCATAAATTTTATCCGTTTACTTTTTTATGATCAGCCAAAAACTTAGCAAGTCCGCTATCTGTCAAAGGGTGGTTTAGCAATGCTAGCATTACGCTTAGTGGCCCAGTCATTACATTGGCTCCTATTTCTGCACACTTGATCAGGTGCATGGTATGCCTTACCGATGCCGCTAATATTTGTGTTTCGTAAGCATAGTTGTCATATATCAATCTTATTTGCTCTATCAACTCTAGCCCGTCTTGACTAATGTCATCTAACCTGCCAATGAACGGTGATACATAAGTAGCCCCAGCTTTTGCAGCTAATAATGCCTGACCAGCACTAAACACTAGGGTACAATTGGTACGAATGCCACGGTCAGAAAAATATTTGATGGCTTTGATGCCGTCCTTAATCATCGGTATCTTCACTACTATTTTATCGTCGATAGTTACCAATTCTTCGCCTTCTCTAATCATGCCAGCAAGGTCAGTAGCGATTACTTCGGCACTTACATCGCCATCTACAATATCGCATATTGCTTTGTAATGCTTGAACACATTGTCTTTGCCACTAATGCCTTCTTTGGCCATAAGCGATGGGTTAGTAGTAACACCATCAAGTACACCTAGTTCGTGTGCTTCTTTTATTTCACTAAGGTTTGCCGTGTCTATAAAAAATTTCATAGGATATTTTATTGCTAAAGTTAAATATATAAGTAATGTGCAAAGCTAAGCAAAACAATAAAACTTACTACTTGAAGCTAACAAAAAATCAATGGGAAATGTGGAGGTGCGAATAGCAAAAAAATAAAAAATGGCAAACCGAATATCGCACCGCTCAACCGTTTACCCTTGCTTTCTTCCAAACCTGGGGGATTCACAGGAGCTGGTCGTACCAGCTTGCCGATGCAAACATAGAATTATAATTGCGATTGTGCAAGTAATGGGCAAAAATGTTGGCTGGTTTGGGGTAAATAATGAAAGATAGGATTAAAATTTCTTGAATATATGTATTTGAGAATGTGAGCAACAGAATTTACCAAATACACCATTTTTATTCAGGAAATTTTAATTGTAAAGTGTCGTGTTTCAAACAATAATTAATTTCTCTTAGCTAAAAGCATAGGGTAGTTTGTTTTTGAAAGATTTAACTTATTTCAAAAACTTACCACCATTTTCTTCTTTTTTGGTATTCACTTCTTAACTTTGTAAAATTTTAGTGTGATTTGTTGCTGGTTTTTTCAATTACATTAAAAGTTACTTACGACTTACTCTCAATACATCATAAATGAAATACGCTACACGTCCCGTTGCATGGTTGGTACTCGAAGATGGTACTACGTTTAAAGGTTTAGCCATAGGCAAAATAGGAACTACAAGAGGTGAAATTTGTTTCAATACTGGCATGACCGGTTACCAAGAAATATATACCGACCCTTCTTATTTTGGTCAAATTATCGTCAATACCAACGCTCATATAGGCAATTACGGCATCTCTAATTTGGAACAAGAATCGGGCACTGTTAAATTTAGTGGTTTGGTATGCAAGTCTTTCTCTGATATTCATTCTCGTTTTGCTGCCGATGGTTCATTGCAGCAATATTTTGAACAAAACAATATTGTAGGCATTAGCGATGTAGATACCCGTGAAATAGTACGCCACATACGCAGCAAAGGCGGTATGAACGCCATCATTTCTTCAGAAATAACCGATGTGGAAGCGTTGAAGGTAGAGGTGAAACTTATTCCCTCTATGAAAGGACTAGAGTTGTCTAGCAAAGTAAGTACTGCTGAGGCTTATGAAATAGGAGGGGAGCAATACAGCAAAAAAGTTGCGGTACTTGATTTGGGTATTAAAACCAGTATTTTGAGCAATATGACCGATAGGGGTGTGCTGTGCAAAGTATTTCCTGCCAAGACTACTTTCGTTGAAATGCAACAGTGGAATCCTGATGGTTATTTTATATCTAACGGGCCTGGCGACCCAGCAGTAACGGCCTATGCTATAGATACCGTAAAGGAAATATTGGCAGCCGATAAGCCATTATTTGGCATTTGCCTAGGACATCAAATATTGGCCGAGGCCAACGGGGTGCCTACTTTCAAAATGCACCATGGTCATAGGGGATTAAACCACCCAGTTAAAAATTTAATTTCAGGAAAATCAGAAATTACTTCTCAAAATCATGGTTTTGCAGTAGATGCCGATAGTTTGGCAAACCATCCAAAAGTGGAAATAACCCACATTAACTTAAATGATAATACGATAGAAGGCATTCGTATAAAAGATAAAAAAGCGTTTTCTGTGCAGTATCACCCCGAATCTTCACCTGGACCTCACGATTCTCGCTATTTGTTCGATCAATTTGTTGCGTCATTGAATTAGTAAGAAGTTGTTCTTTGCTGCCTGAAATAGATTGACATCTATATTTTGTTGCAATTGCCGCTTCCATTATAGAACATAAATTTTACCTCTGTTCATCCTTTGATGAATAGAGGTGTTTTTTTATAAGACGAATTCAAGTGGTAAATCCAGCTTTGTTAAAACATTTTCCAGCGAAAATTTCGCAATTAATTTTTTTTTCCTAATTTTAAAATATGAAAAATCTATTGCACAAATCATGGTGGTGGCACAGTAAGCAAATCGCTTAGTGAACATCGTAGTTTGTGTAGTTTAACCAATATCACAAGGCTTGCTGTTCACAGCAGGCTTTTTTTATGTTTTTAAATTACTTTTAGAAAGCCTGATAAATAAAATCAACATCTTATAAATTATCTCTTTAAAAATGTATCATATCAAAACGATATACAAAAAAATGCTGGCCGACATCATTACGCCAGTAAGTATCTATTTAAAATTACGTGACAAATTTCCCAACAGCATATTGCTTGAGAGCTCTGATTACCACGGAAACGAAGACATATACTCTTACATTTGTTGCCAGCCAGTTGCGGGAATTAAAATAGAAAAAAATATCCTGAGTACTTATTTTCCAGATGGAAAAACAACTGAGGTAAGTATTACAAAAGCAACCAACATACCTAAAGAAATAAGCAATTTTGCTGCTTCGTTTGATTCGCCAAAACTAGATTTACCCTTTATGACCGGCGGAATGTTTGGCTATTCTAATTACGATGCTGTGCGGTATTTTGAAGATATAGAAATTGACACTTATACCACCGACCGTCGTCGCATTCCAGATTTGCAATACCATGTTTACCAATTTATAATTGTATTTAATCACTTCAACAATGAAGTTTGTATAATTGAAAATACAAGCAGCGAGCCCAGTGTTTCCAATTTAGAATTGTTAGAAAATTATATTTTTCGGAAAGATTTTCCTTCTTACAATTTTGGATTGGTCGATAAGGAAGAGTCCAATTTTACAGACGAAGAATTTTTAAAAATATTACAAAAAGGAAAAGACCACTGCCATCGTGGCGATGTATTTCAAATAGTATTGTCACGCCGCTTTTTACGCCAGTACTCAGGCGACGACTTCAATGTTTATCGCAGTTTGAGGTCAATAAATCCATCACCTTATTTGTTTTATTTTGATTATGGCAGTTTCCGAATTTTGGGTTCTTCGCCAGAGGCTCAAATAGTGGTAAAAAAGGGCAAAGCCACAATATATCCTATTGCTGGTACTTTTAAGCGGTCGGGCAACGACATTCAAGATTACGATTTAGCAAAACAATTGCTAGACGACCCAAAGGAAAATGCAGAGCACATCATGCTGGTAGATCTTGCTCGCAATGACCTAAGCCGCCATTGCCATCATGTGAAGGTAGAGACCTTGAAAGAAGTGCAATATTATTCTCATGTGATACATTTGGTTTCCAAAGTAAGTGGGATTCTTGAAAATCAGGATAGTTTCATGGACATTGTAGCAGATACTTTCCCAGCAGGTACCCTCTCGGGAGCCCCTAAATACAAGGCGATGGAAATTATTAATCAATTGGAAAATGGGAATCGTGGTTATTATGGTGGTTGTATTGGATACATTGGGTTTAACAATGAATTCAACAGTGCCATCATGATTCGCTCTATATTGAGCAAAGACAATGTGCTGTACTACCAAGCCGGAGCAGGCGTAGTAGCACTTTCAAAAATCGAAAACGAATTGCAAGAAGTAAACAATAAGTTGGCGGCATTAAAAAAAGCAATAGAACTGGCGGCGGCGGTTAATTAATACTTCTATCATTAAATATTTCATAAAAACATGAAACTACTTATTCTCGACAACTACGATTCATTTGTTTACAACATCGTTCACATCATACGTGAATTGGGCTTTGGCAAAGAAATGGACATATTTCGCAACGATAAAATTGCCCTTGCCGATGTTGCCAAATACGATAAAATATTGCTTTCTCCTGGCCCAGGAATTCCTTCTGAAGCTGGCATAATGCAGGATTTGGTAAAACAGTATGGAAGTACAAAAAGTATATTTGGCGTATGCCTCGGTCACCAATGTATAGGAGAAGTTTACGGTGCATCACTCACCAATCTGGCAAATGTGTATCATGGTTTAGCCATTCCTACCAATATTCTTTCCGATGATATTTTATTTCAAAATATTCCTAAAAAAATTACCTGCGGACGCTATCATTCTTGGGCAATAGATCCAAAGTCTGATTTGTCAAATATAACCGTAACTGCTACCGATGATGAAGGTAATATTATGGCTATAAGGCATAAAAAATACGATGTATGCGGCGTACAGTTTCACCCTGAGTCTGTAATGACAGAACATGGAAAACTGATCATTGAAAACTGGTTGAACAATTAAAATATTTCAAAATTTCAAATGAAAGAAACACTACAATTTCTTTTTGAACACCGCACTTTGTCAAAAGAGCAAGCGAAACTTGCACTAGTAGATTTGGCACTAGGTAAGGCTAACCCAGCTCAAATGGCAGCGTTCATGACCGTGTTTATGATGCGGACTGCTACCGTAGAAGAGCTTGAAGGCTTTAAAGATGCTATGCTAGAGCTTTGTATTCCTATAGATTTAGCGGCATACAACCCCATAGATTTGTGTGGTACTGGTGGCGATGGCAAAGATACTTTTAATGTGAGCACTATCGCTTCTTTTGTGGTTGCAGGTGCAGGTGTAAAGGTGGCCAAACATGGCAATTATGGCGTATCGTCGGCGGTGGGGTCTTCTAATATTTTAGAACATTTTGGAATTAAATTTTCTAATGAAATAGACGTGCTGAAAAAGCAAATAGAAAATATTGGAATATGCCTGTTACATGCTCCGCTATTTCACCCAGCCATGAAGAACGTTGCTCCCATCAGAAAAGAACTGGGGGTGAAAACTTTTTTCAATATGTTGGGACCATTGGTGAACCCATCTCGGCCTAAAAAACAAATGGTAGGTGTATTTAGCCTAGAATTGGCAAGGCTCTATGCGTATTTATTTCAAAAAACTTCCACACAATACACCATCTTACATTCGCTTGGTGGCTATGATGAAATATCGCTTACCAGTGGAGTAAAAATAATTTCTAACCAATCAGAAAAAATTGTATTTCCAGCCGATTTGGGTTTTGAAAGACTTGATGCAGCAGCTATAGTCTCAGGTAAAACCATAGAAGCATCGGCAAAAATATTTGCCAATGTGCTGAACAATGAAGCCACTACTGCACAGAAAAATGTAGTATTGGTCAATGCTGCCATGGCGATACAAACGGCATTGCCACAGCTTTCTTGGGCGGAAGCCGTTGAGAAAGCTAATGAATCATTAACATCAAAAAAAGCACTAAACGCTTTTACAACATTATTGAATTTTAAGTAAGCACGACTATGCCACAAAATATATTAGATCAAATCATAGAACGCAAAAAACAAGAAGTAAAAGCTGCTAAAGCCCGCACTCCAGAGCACATACTGGAGCGTACAGAGGCATTTGGCGAGAAGGCAATATCATTTGCAGCCGCCATTCGCAACCAAGACAAGGCTGGAATTATTGCTGAACACAAGCGGCAATCGCCATCAAGAGGAATAATTAACGATAAAGTTACTTTGAAACAAGTAGTGCTGGGGTATCAAAATGCAGGAGCTTCGGCAGTATCAGTGCTTACCGACACAGATTTTTTTGGTGGTAGCAATAATGATTTGATAGAAGCCCGTGCACTATTGCAACTGCCTATACTTCGCAAAGATTTTATCATTTCAGAATATCAAATTTTAGAAGCCAAGGCACTAGGTGCCGACGCAATATTGCTAATAGCTGCGGCATTAAAGCCAAATAAGCTCAACTCGCTTGCAGCCTACGCCAAAGAAATGGGACTGGAAGTATTGATGGAAGTGCACAACCGTGAAGAACTAGAAAGTAGCCTGAACGACTACATAGACGTGGTAGGCGTAAATAATCGCAACCTCAAAGATTTCTCGCAAAGTATAGAGACGTCGATTGAATTGGCTGAATTTATTCCGAAACAATTTTTAAAAATCTCTGAAAGCAGCATCAGCAAAGCAGATACGATTATGACGTTGCGTAAACATGGGTATAGAGGTTTTTTAATTGGTGAAACATTTATGAAACAACCCAACCCTGGCGAGGCTTGCAACGAGCTATACGAGCAAGTAAGAGGGTTGCTTATTAAAAATTAAAAACGATGAAATTAAAAGTCTGCGGCCTTAAATATACCTCAAACATTGCTGCATTGGCAACAGTGCAGCCCGATTATATGGGCTTTATATTTTACCCCAAATCGAAGCGGTATGTGGGTCTAGAGCTGGCTTTAGAAACATTGGCTGCTGTACCCACAACGATTGAAAAAGTAGCCGTATTTGTGAATGAAACTTTAGAAAATATGCTGTTGATTTGTATAAAATATGGATTTAAAACGATACAACTTCATGGCGACGAAACCACTGATACTGCTGAACAATTGAGCAAATTAGGCTATACCGTTATCAAAGCATTTTCGGTCGATAAAGATTTCGATTTTAAAAATACATTGCCCTACAGAACTTTCTGTAGCTATTTTTTGTTCGATACCAAAGGCGATGGTTACGGCGGTACAGGGCATCAATTTGACTGGAATTTACTTTGCAATTATGACCAAATAACCCCTTACTTTTTAAGTGGGGGAATAGACCTGCAAAATGTAGAAGCCATCAAAAAAATGACTAACTTCAATATACACGCCATCGACATCAACAGTAAGTTTGAGCTAGAGCCGGGCTTGAAAGATGTGGAAAAAGTAAGGTTATTCAAACAAAAGATGGATACCGATAAGGTAACAGACCAATAATAATTTCAGTTAAAAAACACTAGCACTACAATAAATAGACTATGCAATACTCAGTAAACGAAAAAGGATATTACGGAAATTTTGGCGGTGCATATATCCCCGAAATGCTGTACCCAAATGTGGAAGAACTGCAACAAAAATATTTGCAAATAATATACGAGCCATCGTTTCAAGCAGAGTTTCAGCAATTGCTGGAAGACTATGTGGGGCGGCCTACACCACTGTTTTATGCTAAGCGACTTTCTGAAAAATACCAAACAAATATTTACCTGAAAAGGGAAGACTTGTGCCATACCGGTGCTCATAAAATCAACAATACCATAGGGCAAATATTGCTTGCCAAGCGATTAGGTAAAACCAGAATAATTGCTGAAACTGGGGCTGGGCAACACGGGGTTGCTACTGCTACAGTGTGTGCATTGATGGGCTACGAGTGTATTGTGTACATGGGTGCAGTGGATATTGAGCGGCAAAAACCTAATGTAGAGCGTATGCGGATGCTAGGGGCAGAAGTGCGACCTGCAGTTTCAGGTAGCCAAACGTTGAAAGACGCCACCAACGAAGCCATCAGAGACTGGATAAATAATCCTGCAGATACCCATTACATCATAGGTTCTGTGGTTGGGCCTCATCCTTATCCTGACATGGTCGCGAGATTTCAATCAGTGATAAGTGAGGAAATTCAAGAGCAATTACTAGAAAAAACGGGGCATTCAAATCCCAATTATGTAATAGCCTGTGTAGGCGGCGGCAGCAATGCGGCTGGTGCATTTTACCATTATCTTGACCAATTGGACGTAAAATTGATAGCCGTAGAAGCTGCTGGGAAAGGCGTAAATAGTGGGTTTTCGGCAGCTACCACGTATTTGGGCAAACCTGGAATTATTCACGGAAGTAAAACCTTGCTAATGCAAACCGAAGATGGGCAAATAGTAGAACCACATTCCATATCCGCAGGGTTAGACTACCCAGGCATAGGACCTATTCACGCCCATTTGTTCGACTCTGGCCGAGGAGAATTTTTCAGCATCACCGACGAAGAAGCATTCAAAGCCGCCATGATGTTGAGCCGTACCGAGGGCATTATTCCTGCACTAGAAACAGCTCATGCAATTGCAGTATTGGAAAATATAAGTTTCAAGAAAGACGATGTGGTCGTTATTAATCTTTCTGGCAGGGGCGATAAAGATTTAATGACGTATATCACCAGAAAAGAAGAGTTTATGAGCAAGTAGATGAACTCAGTTTTGTAATGAATAAAAATATTTGAAAAATTAAAAAAGAATAAAAGCCATGGCAGCAATCACTTATGAAAGCGTAATGGAGTTAATCCAAAAAAGCACTGAAAATATAGATCGTGTCTCTGATAATTTATCTCAACGGATTACTGAAACGAATGATCGATTAACTAAGCAAATTACTGAAACGAATGATCGATTAACTAGAAGCATAGAGCAAGTTTCTAGAAATATGGACAGGCGGAATGATGAACTTAACAAAAAAATAAGCGAATATGGTGATACGCTAGGGCGACTAGCTGAAGAGCAGGTAAAAGAAGATTTGGTAAACAAATTTGAAAAATGGGGCATTCCCATACACACCTACACCACTCACCTAGTGCACATGGACAAGAAAGGAATTTTTAAATATGAAATTGACATTTTGCTTTACAATACCGATTATGTAGTAGCCATAGAAGTAAAAAATCAATTAAAAAAAGACCATATTGATGAGCATTTGGCAAGAATTAAAAAAATTCAAGAACACCCTATGTCAGGTATTGAAGGCAAAATAATATTAGGTGGTGTAGCCAGTATGATTATTCCTGAACATTTGAATGAATACGCACAATCCAAAGGTTTATTTTTAATAAAGCCAAGTGGAGAAATGATGAAAATTGCCAATAACAAAAAAACCTTTAAGCCTAAAGAATGGCGAGTAAAATAATTTCTAACACATTAAATTCTATTTAGAACCACTTACCATTTTTTCTCTTACACATTTAACAGCGTAACATGATGCATACCCAAACTAAAATAGCCAATAGATTAACCACACTTTTTGAAACCAAAAAGAAGAATTTATTAAACATATATTTCACTGCTGGGTTTCCAGCCCTAGAAGATACTGTAACTATTCTTAAAGCCCTAGAAAAATCAGGGGTAGATATGATAGAGATAGGCATGCCATTCTCTGACCCATTGGCCGATGGGCCTACCATTCAACAAAGTAGCGAGGTGGCACTAGAAAATGGAATGTCTATTAAAAAATTATTTGAACAATTGGCTGGTATTCGTGAGCATATTTCTGTACCCATTATGCTCATGGGCTACCTCAACCCTGTGATGCAATATGGTGTAGCAGCTTTCTGCCGCAAAGCTGCCGAGGTGGGTGTCGATGGGTTGATATTGCCCGATTTGCCTTTTGATGAATTCAATGAATTTTACAGCAGTTATTTTGAAGAAAATAACTTGTCAAATGTATTTTTGGTTACTCCAGAAACGTCTGATAAGCGACTGAAACAAATTGATGAGAGTGCTTCAGGCTTTATCTACGCCGTATCTACCAACAGCACTACTGGTGGTGCCAAAGATTTGAAGCAAGCAGAAGGTTATTTTCAAAAGCTAAAAGATGCCAATTTGAAAAATCCATTAATGATAGGTTTCAACATCAATAATAAAGAGAATTTTGATTTTGCCTGCCATTATGCAAGTGGTGCTATCATTGGCAGTGCGTTTGTAAAAGCTATTAAAGACAGCAATAATTTGGAAAATGATGTTCAAAATTTCGTGGCTGGTCTAAGATAAAATTGCCTTATATTCAATATTTAATAGTTTGCCAATTCAAAATTTAAAATTGAACACATCTATTTTTTTAAAGCCAATATTAGTTTTAAGCAAATTCATGGAGTAAATGAGTTTCATTTCACTTCATGAATTTGCCTTTTCATTTAATATTATTGATGTATGTTTATTTTTAAAATTTGATTTTCAGTAGTTTTTACTACATATATGCCATTTGGTAAATCTGAAATATTGATTTTTTCCGTATCTTTTAAAGTAGTAACCTCACCGCCCCAAACGGCAAATAATATTCCTGAAATGGATTTATTGAGAAGTATGTAATCTTCATTTTGGCTTACTATTTCTAAGCTAGATGAGGCATCAATAACATTTTCTATTGCCAACAAACTGCTGCTGGTTTCTATTCGCAAATTATCTATAATTACTTTAGCAACTGTTCCCGCAGAGTCTTTGGAAATTATGCCTGTAAATCTTAAAATTAGTGTGTCTGGGTTAGGCACCACATTATTGGTATAAGTGATATAATTCTCTACTTTCCCATTTGTATTTAGGAAAGTATCAATCACAATTTCTTTAGAAAAACTTTTGCCATTGTCCCAAGAAGCAGCAAAGTTTAAAAAAGTGTATTTGGTATCTTGAGCATTCCCATTTTTCATGCTTTTTGCATCGAAAAATATTCTTGCTTTTTTGATAGTGGAAATTTCTGTTACATTTATTTTTATTGCTATTTGAGGGTTAAAGGTAGATGTGGGTGTCATGCCTAAAGAACTTTTGCCAGATATGGGGCTTTTTATTTCGGCATATACCCGTGAAGTTGTTTTTGCTTCATTGGCTATAATATATGGTTGTACCATTACCTCGCAATCTAATTTTGTGCAGCCAGTTGGGCTTACGGCAAATGGAGATTCAAAATCTGCCTTAAATTTTTCAATATAAGTTTCCGTATCCTGTGCATCAACTTTAGATAGTGTAAAAACGAATGCTAATAGCAAGGTGGTTGAAAATATCAGTTTCATATTGTTTTTTTTGGTCGATGAAAAATTTAAATTGATTGTAAAAATATATCCCTCAAAGATATATTCCAAATTAAATTTCTATAATTTGACGGTAAAAATGTCGTGTTTATTTTTTAGCTGAACCCAGTTGCAGCGTGTCCATCTCTAGCGAATCACGCTCTACAGAAAGATAATTTTCGATGATATACACATAGCTAAGTTTTGAAAAATCGGTCGATAGCAGCACTTTTATTTTGTAAAACGGTTTGCCTTCATCCATCGCAATCTCTTTTACTTTCCCTATTGCAATGCCTTTGGGGTACACTGAATTAAATCCTGAGGTAACTATGGTGTCGTTTATTTTCAACTGGTGGTGGCGACCTACATACAGCATTTGGGCATAACGAGGGTTTTTACCATCCCACTTTACAATGCCATCTATATTACCACGCTCTATTTGGGCCGATACTGCCCACTTACCATGCAACAACGATATTACGGTCGAAAAATGATTAGAACAAGCATTGACCTTGCCTACTACGCCTAGTGGCGAGACCACACCCATGCCTGGTTTGATACTGTCATCGTAACCCTTGTCTAAAGTCAAGTAATTGTTAAATCTGTTTGTTGAATTGTTGATAACCCTTGCAGATTTAAATTGAAAAGCATGATTTCTCAAATACACAGATTGGCCAGGAATAGCCTGCTCTTGAATGTTTCTTTTAGCTGTTAGTAATTGCCTTAGTTCCGCATTTTCTTTGGCCAATTGGTCGTTGATACTTTGCAATCTAAAATAAGAATAGACATTGTTGATGACCAATAGTACCCTTCCAGAAATTCGGTTGGCAGAATTAAAATATACTGCACTTTGATAACTATTGCTCTGCACCACAAACGACAAACTTAATATTTGCAATAGTGCAAATACAATAAAAGTTCGGTAGCGGTATAAAAATTGAAATAACTTATGCATTAGCTTTGTAAATAGGTATCAATAATAATTTTGCTAATACGCAGAGGTTAATTGCTGCAAAGCATTGTCTATATTCATCTGCAGCCATGTAAAATTATTCTTTTTAAACATTAAATTACCTCATCAATACAGCACTGTAGCGTTTGATGTCTTTAATGGCAATGCCAGTACCCTTTACCACCGCCAGCAAGGGAGCTTCTGCAACGTGAATGGGTAGTTTGGTTTTCATTGCCAATCGTTTGTCGAGTCCACGCAGCAATGCACCACCGCCTGTAAGGTGAATGCCATTGTCGTAAATATCAGCCGATAGCTCTGGTGGTGCTACTTCTAGTGCTTTTAATACTGCTTCTTCTATTTTAGAAACAGACTTGTCTAGGGCAAAAGCAATCTCTGAATACGTGACTTTAATAACTTTAGGAATACCAGTCATCAAATCTCTACCTCTTATTTCAAAATCATCGGGTGGGTTGTCTAGCTCTGTCAATGCCGATCCTACTTCTATTTTGATGCGTTCGGCACTACGCTCGCCTATCAGTAAGTTGTGCTGACGACGCATGTAGTCCAATATATCTTTGTTGAATACATCGCCTGCTATGCGTATCGACTGCTCGCAGACAATTCCCGAAAGGGCAATCACCGCAATCTCTGTAGTACCGCCACCTATATCTACTATCATGGCACCTATAGGCTGCTCTATGTCTATGCCCAAGCCAATGGCTGCCGCAATAGGTTCAAATATCATATATACTTCTTTTGCACCTGCATGCTCGGCAGAGTCACGCACGGCACGTTTCTCAACCTCGGTAATACCCGATGGGATACAGATGGCCATACGATGAGAAGTAGCACCAAAGAAGCTTCTGCCCAAGTCTATCATTTTGATCATGCCACGAATCATCTTTTCGGCAGCGTCAAAGTCTGCAATTACGCCATCTTTAAGGGGGCGAATTGTTTTGATATTTTCATGGGTTTTTTCGTGCATCTGCATTGCTTCACGACCAATGGCACGTACCTTTCCAGTCAATTTATCAAGTGCTATGATGGATGGCTCATCGACAACTATTTTTTCTTTATGAATAATAAGGGTGTTTGCCGTACCCAAATCTATGGCAATGTCACTGGTAAAAAAATCGAATAATCCCATTGGTATATTGTAAGTTACTTACTGTAATTTTCTATTTGCAAAAGTAGCACAAGTGTTGTGCTACATACGTAAAAATTTTACGAATTTAAAAACAATTTACAAGTAATTAAAAATAGTACCTTCAATTTGATTGATTTTTTTTTAACTATTTCACATAATGTTATACACGGTAACAAAGCATACATTTTTAATTTTTAAATATCTTCCACTTTTTGTTAGCAAGTCCAGTAGCTTCTTGGTTGTATTTTGTCGAGTTCAGTGAAAAGGACACATTTGGGATTTGGGATTTAAGAAATTCACCTCAGATTCTTACCCAATGCTCTGCAAAAAAATAAACATAGTTTTTAACGATTTTCAAGGTTTGCAACCGTTGAAAACCTTGCATAACCTGCGTCATCATTCATCACGCATAACTCACTCCGACGGTAAACTCTGTTTCAATTCTACCAAAAAACCTTTTATTTTTTTCAGCGATTCTAGCATGGTCATATTGTCTTTTAGCTTTTTTTTGTTGTGTCGCAAGGCTTCTTTTGCACCTTGTAGGGTCAGGCCTTTTTCCTTGACCAAGTGGTACACCAGCCTGATGTTGTCTATGTCATCTTGGGTATATTGCCTTAAGCCAGTTTTACTTTTTTGAGGGCTGATGCTGTCAAACTCCGATTCCCAAAAACGAACTAGTGAAGTAGCTACGCCAAACATAGCTGCTACCTCGCCAATAGCGTAATACTTTTTTAAGATGTCTTTAGGTTTGTAAGGCACAATATTTTTTTATTCAAAAATAACAAACAAATGGATAACTATTGCCAGTTTGCTAGATGGTTGGTAATATTTATTTCAAAATGCTATATTACAATAGTATAAATAAATCACATCATCATGCGTGTTTAAACATGTACTTGTTATAATTCTATTTTTTGTTTAATTGCTTATACTTTACCTTATTGAAAAACCTTCATAATGTTTGGTAAAGGTATCTCGCTTTGCCCTAAAGTTTGCCATGCAAAAGATATAGTACTATTTTGTTTACAAAAAAAATACTATATTTGAAATTGAACCAATATAGCTTTAACCGATTAATACAACACATAACACACATACACCACTATATACTACACTTATGAAAAAATTATTATTGATAAGCTTATTCTTTTTGATTGCCTTTTTGGAAGGGAATGCTACTAATTATTATACTAGAGTTGCTGGTGGTAAGATTGCTAATGTACTTTCAGATTGGACAACTGACCCTGATGGGCTTCCAGGAATTTCTCCAGCTAATTTTACTGCCGCTGGAGATATATTTAACTTAACTGATGATATGACTACCACAGCTCAGTGGGACGTTACAGGATCAGGTTCTAAGGTAATAATTCCAGCAGCTATTAGGTTAACTACCTCCCACAATAACACTATTACAGTAGAAATGCAAGGAAGCGGCAGAATAACACAAACTGGCATTTATTCAAACCTAATATTTGGTACTTTGTCTACTTTATCTCTTTTTGAATTAAAGAGTAATCCTTTAACTGACCTAAGATTAGATTTAACATATAGAAATTTACTACTTGCACCTACAGCTGATTTTATAGGAAGATTACCAGGAAATTTGAATGTAAATAATAATTTAACATTAACACTTACTTCTGCCTCGGAACTATATGTCGCTAGAACTGGGGGAGCTATAACATGGAATATTGGAGGGAATCTGACTTTAAATTCTGGCATATTTTACGTTGCATATTCAACTAACTCTGGTACACTCAATGTTACAGGTAATGTTAACATATCCGGAGGAACTTTCAATGGTACTTTTGGAAATGGAAATGCTACAGTAAATTGTGCTCAATTAAATTTAACAGTACTAGGAACAATTAACATGATTGACGGCAATGGAGGTGGTACAGGTGTTCCCACAATTACTCTTACAGGGAATTTAAACTTAGCTAGCGGTACTTACAATGCTCAAGCCAATGGAGCTACAAATTTTCCAATTATTAATCTTAATGGAACTGGGGGTAAAACGATTTCAGGGCCAGCATTGTCAGATGCCAACCATAATGTAAACCTTAATGGTTCTTATACACTGGCTACAAACTTTACTGTTGGTGGTACGCTCAATCTTAACAATGCATATACTCTAAATTTGAACGGTAAAAAAGCAACATTGAATGGTGGTTTGTCAGTTGTTGGTTCAGGAGGAACATTTGATGCAAGCGGCACTGGATCTGAGGTTGAATTTGGTTCAGGCACTGTTCCCGCTAATCTTCCAGGTGCAATTTTCTACAACTTAAGAATAAATAGACCATCACAAACAATTTCTATGTTAGGTGATGTTATTGTGTCGAATGACTTGTCAATTTCTGCTGGGACTTTGTCAATAGGAAATAATGAATTAACAATACAACGTGCTTTATCTGCTTCTGGGACTTTGCTTGGCGGTTCATCATCCAATATAACTATTAGTTCCAATGGAGTAACATCAATTGGTGTATTTCCATCAGTTACTGTAAATAATTTATTTATTGATAGGGTACCGGGTGTGACTTTAGGCGGTTTAGTAACCGTAAATGGAACATTGACATTGCAGGCAGGTGTATTATCAAATCCATCAAATAGGCTAGCTTTTGGAAATGGAGCAACAATTATTAGAAACAATTCAGGAACAGCTGGTTCTTTAAGTGTAGCACCAATTTTTGGAACTTCTGTTAATGTGTCTTATACTGGCGATGTTGCTATTTTAAGCACAAGCACAGAATTACCAAGTTCTACAACAGTACTTAATAACCTAACAGTAAATAACTCGGGTGGTATAACTGTTTCAGGAGTAAGAACTGTCAACGGTGCATTAACTTTGACAGATGGAGTGTTAACACTAACTGGTACATTAACTTTGAATCTAAATTCGGGTTATATAGCTAATAGTGGAAATGGTTCTATATTGGGCGATATCACTTGTACGAAGACTATCAATAGAAGTTCATATACCATGTTAGGTTCACCACTTACTGGCACTATTACATTTCCATCTACTTCTTATTTTAATCTTTACAATGAGCCTACTCACCAAAGAAATCTTGCAGGTACAGATGATGCAGGCTGGCAAACGGTTTCTTCAACTCAAACTATATTAGCTGGAAATATTATGAGAGGTTATTCAGCATATTATACAGCAGGTTCTACTCCATTGAGCGTTAAAGGCGCTTATGACCATACTGCTGATTATTCCATAAACTTAACGAACACAAACGACCCATTAGATCCAGACCCATTAAATGATGGCTGGAACATAATTGCTAATCCATTTCCATCCAACTTTAATTTTGATGGAGTTACTATTCCTTCTCAAATAGATAATCAAATTCACTATTGGGATGGTAGTGCTTACCAATCCTACACATCTGGAGCAGGTGGCGGTTCTGGTACTTTAGCACCATTTCAAGCGGTGTTCATGCGTGCAAATACATTGGGTAGTCATTCATTAACTTTTTCTAAACTCAATAGAGTAAATGGCACAAAAGCATTAGTAAGAGAAGGTAGAAGTAACCTAGACAACATATTAGTGGTAAGTGCTGTATCGGGAAATTTAATGGATAAATCGTATGTTAGACTCCATAACGAATCCACTAATAAATTTGATAGCAAATGGGATGCAAACAAACTCGACAACGACCCACAAGTACCTATGTTATATACAGAATCACTAGGAATGAAATATGCAATCAATACTTTTCCATTGAATAAATTAGATTCTAATGGAATGATTGCATTGAAAATTAAATCTCCAATTTCTGCAAATTATTCTTTTAATTTTGCAGAAGATGCCGCAATTGAAGAGAATATTCAAATATTACTTGTAGACAAATTATTGAACAAAACTCAGGACATTCGATTGAATCCAATTTATAATGCAACTATTAATAAAGAAGACACTGCGGCAAGGTTCTTTATAGTATTTAAGGGGGAAATTACGGCAATAGAAGAAGCACAAGATGTGTTTTCTGCATCTACAGATAATAAAAATGTAATTGCTTATTTTAAAAATGTAAATGCAAAAACTTCCCGAATTGATTTAATGAACAGCATGGGGCAGGTGGTGTACAGCAACCCAAAAGCAGATATTACTACCAATAAGTTCTCATTTACCCCAAATGTGGCAAACCATGCGGGTGTATATATATTAAAAGCAATCGTAGGAAATAAAGTGTACACCCAGAAAATTCTGTTGAACGATTAATTTATTATTAAAATTTATTTCCTTAATATTGAGAAATATGAAAAAAATTCTAATTACCCTTTTTATTGCTGTTTCATTTGCTGTAACTCCCTTGTGGGCAGGCTTTGGTGATAATAAGAGTCCTTTTGCTACAGAGGAAAACACAGATGAGCAAATAGACCAATCCAACAATATAGAGCAAAATAATGCTAATGACTTTGGTAGCGATGATAAATTTAGTAAAGAATCATTTGCTAAAAGTGGTGGTGAAGAAGTAATGGCAGGCCCACCTCCACAAAAACCCATCCCCCTTGATGGTGGCGTTAGTCTATTATTGTTGGGCGGTATAGGTTTAGGGATTAAAAAATTATTTGGTAAAAAGTAATGAAGTTTTATTTTAGCAACTTTTTAGTTTCAAAATTTCCCACTTTACAAAAATACAAACCTGGCATAGAATTTCTGGCCAGGTTATTTTTTTTGGCTGTTTTGGGGTTGGCAAGCAAGAAGTTGTTTTGGCTAATATCAGACGCAGGTGGTACGTTCACCCTCCCTTTAATATCGGGCTTTAACCCTATAGAGGCATTGCGCAACAGCCTTATTGCTGCTACCGCATTCTTCTTGCAATTGTTCGGCTACACCAGTTTTATTGCTGGTTGGGTGGTGGGCATTCCCCAAGTAGCGGCGGTAAAGGTAGAAACACCTTGTTTAGGTATTAATGTATGCTTGGTTTTTATAGTGCTTATTGTTGCTTATCCCTCTGCTATGCGGGGTTGGTTGCAGGCATTGTACCTTGTGGTAGGTGTATTAATTATTCAAATTTTTAATATTGCCCGCATGGTAGCCATGGTATTTGTAATTAAAAATCGCTACCAATTACCCATAGAACATCACGACCTATTCAACATGGTCATCTATGCTGTTATTTTTGCGTTATTTTATCTTTTTATTTCGCTTTCCACGTTGTCCACGGTCGCAGACCTTGACAATCGTTAATAGCCCCCTCGCCACCATATTTTACACTTGCAGGGCTGAGATGTTTTTTTTGAAATTCATTTAGGTTTTCAAAGTTCTAGCGTTAAATCTCATAATTAATAACCATAACCCATCATTCGCAAT
>JAAFID010000140.1 GCA_013297765.1 Cytophagales bacterium
AGAAATGGTGGAACAACGGTTGAATTACTTGCATCAAAACCCAGTAGAGGTAGGCTTTGTAGCTAATGGAAAAGATTATTGCTATAGTAGTGCAAGGGATTATGAGGGCGAAGTTGGTTTGTTGCCTATATTATTCGTAAGTTGAAAACTTACGTCATATTAGGTCTAAGTTACGCCTTCGGCTAAACTTAGACCAGAGGGGGATACTTCGGAGTGTTTAATTCTAGTGGCTTACACAAATTGATTCGTATGTTACACCTTCGTTTGGCCAAATGGGCAATGAACAAATATAAACGGTTCGGGAAGAGTTATGGAAAGATATTTAATTGGTTGAGGACAATCAAAGAAAGTTATCCCAATCTTTTCTATCACTGGACAGTTTATAATTGGATATGATTTGTATGACAAGAGCCGTGTGATGCGAGAGTATCAAGCACGGTTCTGTGAGAGGTTTGGGGTGAAATTCCCCTTACCTACTTGACCATCCGTCGGTGCTAATAATATCAAGGACGTCCGTCCGTTTTTTGAATTAACGTGCAAAATCAATAACTTGGCGTTTATTTTCAGCTAAAGATGAGCAGCAAATACAAATTTAAGAACAACTATCTTTCT
The DNA here is from genome assembly GCA_013297765.1 of Cytophagales bacterium. Lineage (GTDB taxonomy): Bacteria > Bacteroidota > Bacteroidia > Cytophagales > Cytophagaceae > REBA01. Next base: position 613 of record JAAFID010000140.1, read on the forward strand.
TAGTAAACATCATGTATTATCGTAATAATCGGGCGGACGCCCTGCTCATAAAGGAGTACCGACGGACGTCGGCACCAGCGGAGGGAGAAGATTAAACCTTCCCATAAAATAAAATTAAAATTGCTCTTGCCATTTTTGCTATCTCCATCTCTTGCTTAATTTTTATCCCACCCAATATTGCGTATTTTTGCACTCCTTAAAATTAAACTAGGAATATAAACTCGCACCATTCATTCAATAAATATATTATGACCGAATATCCATTTCAAGAAATAGAGCAAAAGTGGCAAGACATTTGGGAAAAAGAAAAAACCTACGAAACAACTGTAGATACCAATAAGCCTAAGTATTATGCACTAGACATGTTTCCCTATCCTTCTGGTGCTGGGTTACACGTAGGGCATCCACTAGGCTACATTGCAAGTGATATTGTGGCCAGATATAAAAGAATAAAAGGCTTCAATGTACTGCACCCAATGGGGTTTGATTCGTTTGGGCTGCCAGCAGAGCAGTATGCGGTACAAACAGGTCAACACCCTGCTATTACTACCGAGGTAAACATCAAAAGATATAAAGAACAGTTAAAAAAGATAGGCTTCTCCTTCGATTGGAGTAAGGAAGTACGCACCAGCAATCCCGATTATTACAAATGGACACAATGGATTTTCTTGCAACTGTTCGACTCGTGGTACAATAAAAAAACCGACAAAGCAGAAAGCATTTCATCACTGATAAGAATATTTGAAACAGAAGGTAATATTAATATTTCAGCGGCTTGTGATGACGAGGTAACCATTTTCTCAGCTACAGAGTGGATGGGTAAAACACACAAAGAACAACAAGACACTTTGCTACAATACCGCCTTACTTACTTGGCAGATTTGATGGTGAACTGGTGCCCACAATTAGGTACAGTATTGGCCAATGAGGAAGTAAAAGATGGCGTAAGTGAGCGTGGTGGCTACCCTGTGGAGAGAAAAAAAATGCGTCAGTGGGTAATGCGTATCTCTGCATATTCTGAGCGTTTACTGCAAGGGCTAGATACCATAGACTGGCCAGAGCCTATGAAAGAAATGCAACGCAATTGGATAGGCAAATCGTATGGTGCCGAATTGCGATTTGAAGTAGTTAATAAAAATGCTACTCCCAATATTCCACAGCACTTAACTGTATTTACAACCCGTGTAGATACTACCTTTGGTGTTACTTATGTTTCCATAGCCCCCGAGCATGAATGGATTCCTGTGCTTACCGCACCTGAATTTAAAACGGAAGTAGAGGCTTACGTACAACAGGCCAAAAACCGCTCGGAACGTGACCGCATGACCGATGTAAAAACAGTTTCTGGTCAGTTTACAGGTACGTATGTCATCAATCCATTTACCAATAAAGAAGTGCCACTTTACATAGCCGACTATGTGTTGGCGGGCTACGGCACTGGTGTAGTGATGGCTGTACCATCGTCTGATGAAAGAGATTTTAGATTTGCCACACATTTTGGCTTGCCCATTGTTGCCGTGCAAGAAGGTGCACATACCGATATTACCCAAGAAGGCTTTGACCCCAAGGCAGGGACAATGATTAATTCAGATTTCCTGAATGGATTTTCCGTAAGCGAAGCCATTCAAAAGGCAATTACATTTGTAGAAGAAAAAGGATTTGGAAAAGGAAAGCTGAACTACCGCATGAGAGATGCCATATTCAGTAGGCAGCGTTACTGGGGCGAACCCATTCCTATGCAATACAAAGATGGGGTTGCAATACCATTGGCAACAAGCGAACTACCTTTGTTATTGCCCGAAATTGATAAGTACCAACCCACAGAAACAGGTGAACCACCACTTGGCAGAGCGGTAGATTTTGCAGCAAAAAATTATGAACTAAACACCATGCCAGGCTGGGCTGGGTCTAGCTGGTATTTCTTACGCTACATGGACGCCAACAACGATACAGAATTGGTAAGCAAAGAAGCCCAGAAATATTGGAATCAGGTAGATCTTTACATGGGTGGTGCCGAACACGCTACAGGGCATTTGCTCTACTCCAGATTTTGGAATATGTTCCTCTACGACCTAGGCATAGTAAGCCATTCAGAGCCTTTTAAGAAATTGATTAATCAGGGGATGATACAGGGAAGGTCGAGTTTTGTGTATAGAATTACTGGGGAGAATAAATATGTTTCTTTCAAACAAATAAAGAATTTCGACACCTCCGCTATTCACGTTGATATCAGTATAGTTGACAACGATGTACTAGACTTAGACGCTTTCAAAAATTCAAGAGAAGAATATGCCAATGCAGCATTTATTTTGGAGGAAGATGGAAAATATATTTGCGGACATGAGGTGGAAAAAATGTCCAAATCTAAATACAATGTTGTAAATCCAGACGATGTAGTAGCAGAATATGGTGCTGACACATTGCGTATGTACGAGATGTTTTTAGGCCCTTTGGAACAGTTCAAACCTTGGAGTACCCACGGTATTGATGGCGTTTACCGTTTTATTCGTAAGCTGTGGCGGTTGGTGTATGACGAGCAGGGCAAATTGCTTTTAACAGATGAAGAACCTAGCAAAGAGGCTTTAAAAATTTTACATAAAACAATCAAAAAAGTAGAGGAAGATATTGCACATTTTTCGTTCAATACTACGGTGAGTACATTCATGATTTGTGTCAATACTTTGCAAGAATTAAAATGTCATAACCGCAGTATTTTGCATGATTTGGCTATTGCCTTGTCACCTTATGCCCCGCACATTACAGAAGAGTTGTGGCATACTGCCTTTGGTTACAGTACCAGCATATCCAAAGCGAGTTTTCCTACTTTCAATCCAGCACATTTGGTGGAAAGTGAATTTGAATATCCCGTTTCCATCAATGGAAAAATGCGTGTGAAAATCAATTTACCATTCGATTTTTCAAAAGAACAAGTAGAGCAGGCTGTATTGGCAAGCGAGGCCGTACAAAAATGGCTGGAAGGCAAACCACCAAAGAAGGTGATAGTAGTACCCAATAAGATTGTAAACCTAGTGGTATAGGACAGTAGTCGCATTCGAGAAATAATTTTTAAAAAGGCTGTTTTTGGAAATCAAAGACAGCCTTTTTTTGATTTCCCCAAAAATCACCTGTGGGTATCGCTATTGGCGAGCATACTTAGGTAGCTTTCGTAGCGAGAAACTGCAATTTCTCCTGCGTGTACATCTTTCAGCACGGCACATTTTGGCTCGTTAATGTGGCGGCAATTGTGAAACTTGCATTGCCCCAGCAAATTTCTCATTTCTGGGAAATAATGGCTTAGTTCATCGTCACCTATTTCAAAAATTCCTAGTTCCTTGATTCCAGGCGTGTCTATGGCATACGTATTGGGTGCGAGTGGAAACATTTCGGCAAAAGTGGTGGTATGAACACCCTTGTCGGCATAGCTAGACACCTCGGCGGTACGTAGGGTTAGTTGGGTATCTAGCTTGTTCAGCAACGAAGATTTGCCTACGCCCGAATGCCCTGAAAATAGTGTTTTTTTATTTGTCAAATTTTCTCTTAGCTCTTCTATTCCAAAGCCATCTACCACCGATGTACGTATGCTTTTGTATCCTATCTTTTGATACATCGCAATGGTAGCCTCCATTTCGGCAGCAGTGTCGGCAGTGTACAAATCAACTTTGTTAAAAATAAGTACGGCAGGAATGCGAAATGCCTCGGCAGAAACTAGAAAGCGGTCAATAAAACCAAGGGAAGTACGGGGCTGCTGCATGGTGACTATCAATACCGTTTGATCAATGTTAGAGGCTATCAAATGCCCTTGATGGGCTTTGTGAACTGATTTGCGGATAATGTAGTTTTCTCTAGGCACAATATCAGTGATAGAGCCTACACCATCTCCAGCCGCTTCTATTTCAAAAACCACATTGTCGCCTACAGCTATGGGGTTGGTAACTTTAAGGCCGTGGGTTTTAAATTTGCCACGCAATCGAGCTTTGTAGTGTAGTCCATCTTCTGCTAGCAATATATACCACGACCCTGTGGATTTGATGACTACTGCTTTCATAGCAATTGTTGTTTACAATATTGAATAATTTGTTCGGTAGCTCCTAGCTGCTGCTGCACGTAGTGGCGGGCTTTGATGGCTATTTTTTGTTTGGTTTCTATAGTTAAAATAGATGCAAAATGAGTATTAAATTGCTTGGCATTGGCAACTGCAAAAGCACATTGTAGCGCTACTAAATCTATTGCTTCTTGAAATTTATTGTACTTGGGGCCAATAAATATAGGTATCCCAAAGGTAGCAGCCTCTAGCGTGTTGTGTATGCCTTTACCGAAACCACCACCAATATAGGCATAGTCGGCATATTGGTACAATGCCGAAAGCATGCCCATATTGTCAATAATCAATACTTGAGCAGCATTGATATTGCTCATATTTGCAGCAGAAAATCGCAAAGATTTAGATTTGCACACTGCCTCAATTTGAACAAAATTTTGTTCCGAAATTTCGTGTGGTGCTATTACTATTTTTAAATCTGCCTGCAAGAGTAGTGAAGGCAGCAGCATAGCAATATCTACTGGCCAAGTACTACCCAATATCAGTAGTGGGTGGTTGCGCTTAAATTGTTCCACCAATGGTATAGGCTTTATATCTTTTGCTAAGGCTGCAACCCTATCAAATCGGGTATCTCCAGCTATAGCTCCAGTTTTAACTCCATGTGCAAGTAGCAATTTTAAAGAAGATTCGTTTTGTACAAATAGCTTATCAAAAAATGTAAGAAAGCGTAAATAAAAACCACCATACCATTTGAAAAAAACTTGGCGAGGCTGAAAAATAGTGGAGAAAGAAATGATTAAAGCACCTGATTTTCTAAGGGCAGAAAGGTAGTAGTACCAAAACTCATACTTTGTAAAAAAAACAACTTTGGGTTTTACCATACCAACAAACTGGGCTGCATTTGTCGGCGTATCTATGGGCAAGTAAAAAATCCAATCAGCCAAAGGGTAGTTTTTTCTAACCTCATAGCCCGAAGGCGAGAAGAAAGTGAGTAATATTTTATATTCAGAAAATTCAATTTTAAAAGATTCAATCAATGGCCTCGCCTGCTCAAACTCGCCTAATGAAGCACAGTGAAACCAAGCAACATTAGATTGGTTGGATAAAAAAGCCAACTTTAATTTTGAAAAAATATCCTTTCGGCCAACCACCCACAGCCTAGCTTTGGGGTGAAAAAATGAAGCTAAAAAAAGAAGCAACGCATACGCCTTTATGGCAAATTGGTATAGTATTTTCAAACGTTTTTTTATTGGCAATTTACACATATTTTATCTACGTAGGTATGTAGGTTTATAATAGCTTAGTAATCTTAGCGAGGCAATTATTTTTTTTATACTTTAGCAAACTGTACCTGATTGCCTATTTGTAAATTCATTTTATTAATACCTATGAACGACCTTCAATATTCAAAATTTCAATGGAAAGATGTTGCCAACGCAGCCGTGATAGTAGCTGCACTTGGCTATTTTGTGGATGTGTACGATTTAGTATTGTTTTTAATAGTAGGCAAAAAAAGCCTTGCCGACATAGGCATAGCCCCTGAATTGGTGATAGAAAAATTTCAATATTTATTGAATGTACAAATGATAGGTATGCTGGTAGGCGGCTTATTTTGGGGCATACTTGGCGACAAAAAAGGAAGATTATCGGTACTATTTGGCTCTATATTGATGTACTCGTTGGCCAATATTGCCAATGGTTTTGTAACTAGTTTGGATATGTACATTGTACTGCGTTTTGTAGCAGGTGTAGGTTTAGCAGGCGAGTTAGGTGCTGGCATTACATTGGTTTCTGAAATTATGGCCAAAGAAAAGCGGGGTTATGGTACTATGATTGTAGCATCGGTAGGGGTTACAGGCGCAGTAGTAGCGGCATTGGTAGCCAAGGCTGGTTGGCAAATGGCTTACTTTATTGGCGGTGGCTTGGGGCTGTCATTGTTGTTGTTAAGAATAGGCGTGTTTGAATCGGGTATGTACAAAAAAGTAGAAAATGATGTGACGAAAAAAGGAGATTTTTTTTCACTCTTTGCCAATAAAGATAGGGCTTGGCGATACATCAACAGTGTTTTATTGGGTTTGCCGGTATGGTTTATCATAGGCATACTGGTAGGCATAGCCCCTGTGTATGCCAAAGAACTAGGTATAGCTGGTACTATAGAAGATGGTATGTGTGTCATGTTATGCTACAGTGGCCTAGTGTTTGGCGATATTGCCAGTGGTGCATTGAGCCAATATTTACGTAGTCGCAAAAAGATATTTTACATTTTTTACGCCCTGAGTTTTTTCACGGTTGTACTTTACCTCAGCTTACAGCATATTACCAGTATGCAATTCTATATTTTGATTGCTTTACTAGGCTTTTCAGTAGGTTTTTGGGCTATGTTTGTAACCAATGCTGCCGAACAATTTGGTACCAACATTAGGGCAACTACTACCACTACCGTACCCAATTTTGTGAGGGGTTCTCTTGTATTGATAGTGATGTTGTTTAAATTTATGAAACAACATTTAGGGCTTATCAATGGTACTTATGTGGTGGCCTTTGTTGTGTTTTCTATTTCATTGATGGCACTGTTTTATACCAAAGAAACGTTTGGGAAAGACCTAGACTATACCGAATAAAATTATGACCAAATTATTTCTAGTCAGTATTTTAATATGCTGTGGCACGCTACTAGCCTGTATCTACGGCATTATCCATGATCAAATAACATATCGCATTTCTGAAGAATTTTATACCCATATTCGATTTGCCCAAAGCGAAATTGCCCCCACCGAATCGTGGTGGGGGGTGACCAAAGTAGCTGTAATCAATACTTGGAAGATAGGATTTATCATCAGTCTTATATTAAGCTGTACAGGACTGATACATCGCAACGAAAAAAGATTGCTAAAGCATACCATTCAGTCTTTTTTAATAACCAGTAGTATTGCTGCAATACTTACAGTGATTGGGTTTATCATGGGCAAATTTCACAATCCTGAATTAGAGAAATTGCCCAATACAATTTTAGATAAAAGCAATTTTTTACTGGTACAGTCAATACATAATTTTACCTACATTGGCGGGCTGATAGGTATGTTTGTAGGCGTGTATTGGCAGTTCTACAAGCACAAAAAACACAATAAAGAATCTTCAAATTATTAGTCTTACGATGCCAGCAACACCTGCCCTACGCATCCTGCACGTGCTTTCTCAGGTACAGATTACTGGTGCCGAAGTATATGCTATAGCCCTTGCCCAGGCTCATATTCAAGAGGGTTATGAGGTTTTTATAGTATCTGACAAGCTACACAAGCCTACCGATGCCCATTTTACTTCACAGCCAATCGACAATAGGTCATTCAAACAACGCATCAAAAATATTTTATTTTTAAGAAAGTTTATTAAAGAACACAACATAGATGTGGTACATGCTCACTCTAGAGCAGCTAGTTGGGTAAGCAATATTGCCGTCAAATTTTTAAAAGTACCGCTCATCTCTACTATTCATGGGCGGCAGCATTTACATACCTCTACAACATTATTTGATATTTATGGCGACAGATTGATACCTGTATGTGCCAACTTGCAGCAGCATTTAATCCATGAAGTAAAGATTAAACCTGAAAAAATAACCACCATACCCAACGGTTTTGATTTTGAAAGCCTCATTTCACAAAAAGAAAACAATAGCAATAAGAAAACAATCTCTATCATAGGCCGCACCAGTAGCAAGAAAGGTGAGCGAACGGTAGAACTACTGACTTCTGTTTTTCCTACATTATTGAATGAACATGCTCATTTTATTCTCAGAATTATTGGTGGCAAACTAGAAGATTTTTCTACTGAGGGGCAACAACAATTGAAAGTATTGCAACATCTATATCCTGAACGTATTGAATTTATAGGCCATGTCAATAATGTACCTGATTGGATAGCGACCTCAGATCTTATAATAGGCTCAGGCAGGGTGGCTATAGAAACGCTGGCCATGCACAAGCCACTGCTTGCCATGGGCGAAGGCTGCACACACGGCATCATAGATTCAGAAAATATAACTGCCGCCAAAGCATCAAACTTTGGCGATATATTGGCGACGGTGTATACACCTACACTAGACTATGAATTACTAAAAAATCAACTTAAAAAATTCTTACTCGCTCCGAAAACATTAGTGATTGAACCTGTCCTCGACATTTCAGAATACGATATAAAAACTATTGCTGCTCGTGTGCTTGAAGTTTACAAAGCAGAACGAATGAAAAAAATAATCCCCACTTTCATTCCTATTTTAATGTACCACAAAATACCTAATACCCCTATTGACAGCACCCACAAGATATTTGTAACTAAAGAAAATTTTAGAAAACACCTCCAATTTTTCAAAAGAAGAAATTTAAAAACCATCACTTTCATAGATTATATTGCTGTTAGAAATGGACATCAGCCTAAGTCTATACTAGCTACAAAGCCTATCATCATTACATTTGACGATGGTTATGTAGATAATTTGACCAATGCCTTACCACTTATGCAGCAATATGGTTACAAAGGAGTACTGTATCTTTTGGGCGATA
>JAAFID010000141.1 GCA_013297765.1 Cytophagales bacterium
TGGCAGCTAAAAATCGACCACTAGTTGCTGTACTTCGTGGCAATACAAAATTTAATTTCATCACCGCTGATGCACTGAAGGCGTGAAGGTTTAATATATCAATATCGGTTACTTTTCCAAAGCTACTGTGAACTATTGGTGCAGCAGGATTGATACGTTTAATTACATTAGCCACTGTTTCTAGCAAATAGCTATCGCACTTATCTACCTTATTTAATATTATGGTATCGGCCATGGCTATTTGTTTGCGGGCCTCTTCATGCTGCACCAATTGTTGCTCTATAAACTGGGCATCGGCTAGGGCAACTATGGCATCGAGGCGAAATGTAGCTTGCACACTTACATCGGCTATAAAACTATTGGCCACTGGCCCAGGGTCTGCTATGCCAGTAGTTTCCACCAAAAGATGGTTGATGTTGGGAAATTTTTCGATAATACTGTTGATGGTAGCAATTAATTCGGTATTCAATGTGCAGCAAACGCAACCATTGGAAAGTTCAAAAATACCATCCTCTACCCCCACTACCAGCTCGCTGTCAATATTTACCTCTCCAAATTCATTTTCAATAACAGCAAATTTCTTTTCTGGATTTTGTTTAATCAATTCATTGAGCAAAGTAGTTTTGCCCGAGCCTAAAAAACCAGTAAGTATAGTGACAGGAATGCGTGAATCTTGCATAAAAAATAAAATTAGAATAATTCTGAGTCGTCAATGATTCGCCCAAAACTACCGTCTTTGTCAAATGTTTTGATGATTTCTTCTTCGGCTGGAGTACGTTTTACATACGGATTTTCTTTCCAAAAACGTGGGTCATACTTACTTTTGTCTATCATCCAACGGTCATTTTCCTTGGCTTGGTAGGTTTTGTATTTAACTTTTTTAGGTTTTGAAAATTTTGTTTCGTAAAAATAGGCGTACGAGTTTAAGTTCAGTTTTTTACTTTCATGCCCATCAATAATGATGTCGGCAGCAATATTCACCTTCACATAGTCCAATGACGAAAGGCTGTCCAGCACATCTTTAAAATGATATTCGATATTTAAAACTTGGTTCAATGCCTTGATGTTAATGTCGTGTGTATTTACAAACACATCCATCGATTTCATTTTGATTTTTTTTAAGGTATAGTCTTCGGTATTGATGTATAGTTCGCCATTCATAAAATCAGGATACGCACGGTGTACAAATTTGACAATGGCTATTTCACTGTTCTTATCTTTGATTAGGTTGGCTACTTCAAAATCAAAATTCTTCACTGGGTCGCTGCTTATCAAATCTTGCATAGAATAAGGTTTGCCTTTTTCGGTAGGATACATACTGAAACCTCTGGTGAATGCAGAGGTGTTTCTAAACCACAGGCTCACATCTTTTTTTACCGCATAGCGACCTGTACGCACAGAACCAGCTACAAATTTGATGTTATTAGATTTGGTATTATACACTATTTCTTGAAATTCGGCAGGCTCTCCATCCCAGCGTGTTACTTGGCGGTAAATGGCTTTGCCGTAAAACATTTTGCCATAAGTACGCATTATTTTTTCGCTGGCTTTTATCACTAGATTGTTTGCATAAGTACCTACTACAACTTCGGGAAGCACTTCTACTAAAGCTTCCATCTTTATTTGCAAGTCTTTACCCAGTTGCTTTACTACAATAGTATCTTGGCGATAGCTTACGTGCGAAAGCACCAGTTTTTTTGGGTACACCACACGCTTAATAATAAATTCTCCCTCTTCATTGCTCGATGTTCCCTCAAAAGTTTGGGCATCGTAGATGGTAACAAATGGTATTCTTTTTCCAGACTCTTGATCCATTACCACACCTTTGATTTCATTGGTATTTTGGGCAAATAATGGACTTATAATGAGTATTAAATAAAGGACGGCTGGGGTTAATATTCTCGACATGTATATGATTTTCCTAAAGGTAAATGAATCTAATATTACTTAAAAATAACAGTATTCAATAAGGTCAAACGGAGAAAGTAAGGTTTCGTTTGAATCCATTGCAAAACTTCGTTGGATGAAGTAGTTTTTTAGTTTAGAATCTGAAGATATTTTAATGGATAAAGTAATGATATATTTTGCTTGTCAAAAGGGAATGCTATGTAGATGACAAGGAAATAAATAATTTTGAGGATGATAAAAACTATCGCAGTAACCCAAAACAATAGCTAACATGTAGTAGCAATTCCAAATAATAATATTGAAAAAAAATAGAAATCTTGTTTTACGCTGTTGATGAACTGCTAGAGCAAAAAATGCTGCTGAGAAAATAAATTGTATGATAAATACAAAAGTATTAGCACTAAAGTAAAGAGACAAAAGTTTAACAATCAAATCGAACAAATGCATAACGATTGGAATAATATTTAATAGACACCAATGGCATTCACAATTATCTTTCAGCTTTCATGACCAGTAGTGCTATGGACTTTATTGATATGTGATCTCTATCAGCCTAAACAAAGGAGAAAAATATTATCTGAAGGTATTACTAGCACCGCCAGTTGTTGCCTTGTTATTATGCTTGCAATTGGTATTTTTGTATTGTAACTATAGCTATACCCCACCCTATAATTTTTTCAAAAAATTTATTTTAAAAAATAATGAAACTACTGAATATCAAAAGAAATTTTGTATTTCTGGCTTGTATTTGCTTTGCCAGTATTATCAATGGATATGGCCAGCAAGCCAGCACCAAAACTCCTGCATGCCCATCGTGGGTACCCGATGCTGTGTTTTATGAAATCTATCCACAAACTTTTTACGATACCGATGGCAACGGCATTGGTGATTTGAAAGGCATCACTCAAAAGCTAGACTATGTAAAAAGCCTTGGGGTAAGTGCTATTTGGCTTAATCCTTTTTACGAGTCGCCCTTTCGTGATGCGGGCTACGACGTTACAGATTTTTATAAAGTCGCCCCTCGCTATGGCACTACAGAAGATATTAAAAATTTATTGGCCGAGGCTCATAAAAGAAATTTGAAAGTAATTTTTGATTTCGTACCTGGTCATACTTCTATAGATCACCCATGGTTTCAGGCTTCCAAACAACCTACCCCCAATAAATATTCCAATTGGTATGTATGGACAAACAATACTTGGGATGGTGGCGGACCTGAATTTTTGGGCAAAATGATTCAAGGATATTCTGAACGCAATGGAGTTTTTATGACCAATTATTTCTGGCATCAACCAGCCTTAAATTTTGGTTTTGGCAAGGTTGACCCTAGTAAACCTTGGCAGTTGGCAGCCAACCACCCCGATGTATTAGCCTTAAAAAAAGAAATGACCAATGTGCTAAAATACTGGCTAGATATGGGTGCCGATGGTTTCCGTATCGACATGGCTGGCTCGCTTACCAAAAATGACGAAGGTTCGGCGGAGTGCATCAAATGGTGGAAAGAGATAAGACAAATGCTGGATACTAAATATCCTCAGGCTTTCATCGTTTCAGAATGGTCGCACCCACCTGCGGCACTTGAAGGTGGGTTTCATGCCGACTTCTTACATTGGATAGGGCCGTACGAAGATTTGTTTCGTAGAGAGCAATCTCGCAGCCTTAATGGGGTATCGGCCGATGGGCACAGCTATTTTGACAAAGAAGGCAAAGGCGACATTGCTGCATTTATGACCGAATATGTGAAGCAATACAAGGAAACTAAATCCAAAGGGTTTATTTCTATTCCCGTGGGCAATCATGATTTGTCACGCATCACCAATAACCGCACGGACGCTGACTTGCAGATTATTTATGCTTTTTTAATGACTATGCCTGGAGTTCCTTTCTTTTACTATGGCGATGAGGTAGGCATGAAACAATTGCTAATAGAAAATGCCATTGAAGGCTGCTACAAACCTAGAGCTGGTGCACGTACGCCTATGCAGTGGACAGGTGCAGAAACGGCGGGATTCTCTACCGCCCCCAAAGAAAAATTGTGGCAACCCGTAGACACAGACCCTGCGAAGCCCAATGTGCAAGCGGCTGAAGCAAACCCTAACTCTTTGTTGCATGCTACCAGAAAGCTGATTAATATGCGACGTACCGAAAAAGCATTGCAAGCACAAGCGGAATTTGAAATTTTATATGTAGAAAAAAATAAGTACCCATTTGTATTCTTGCGTCGCAACGCAGGCGAAACGGTAATTGTAGCCTTTAACCCATCGGGTGCTGATGTAAAAATTTCTATCCCTAATAGTTTGAAAAGCAAAACTACTTTAATCTCTGGAGCCAATAATACACTGTCTCTTGATGGCAAAAACCTGAATTTGCAAATGAAAGGGGTAACGTATTCTGTATTCAAATTAAAGAAATAGCACTCCTTAAGACACAAAAAAAGTGGCTGGAAATCGTAAAGATTCCAGCCACTTTTTTTATGCTTTCGAAAAAATTACTTTCTCATATTTTTTCCTGGAAAATAAGCGGTCTCGCCTAGTTCCTCTTCGATGCGAAGCAATTGATTGTATTTCGACATCCTATCAGAACGAGAGCAAGAGCCAGTTTTGATTTGACCGCAATTCAATGCTACTGCCAAGTCTGCTATAGTATTGTCTTCAGTTTCGCCTGAGCGATGCGACATGATGCTGGTGTAAGCATTTCTTTTTGCCAAACTCACTGCATTGATGGTTTCTGTAAGAGAACCAATTTGATTTACTTTTATCAAGATTGAATTGGCTATTTTTTGATCTATACCTTGTTGCAATCTTTTTACATTGGTTACAAACAAATCGTCGCCTACCAACTGTACTTTATCGCCTACTAGCTTAGTCAATTCTGCCCAGCCAGACCAATCGTCTTCGTCCATACCATCTTCGATAGAAACGATTGGATATCTTTTTGCCAAATCGGCCCAGTAACTAGCCATTTGAGAAGAAGTCAATTTGTCGCCAGTAGATTTTTTGAAATGATACATTTTAGTTTCTGCATCATAAAATTCAGAAGCAGCAGCATCAAATGCAATCATCACGTCATCACCAGGTCTGTAACCAGCGGCTTCAATAGCTTGAATTACTATTTTCAAAGCCTCTTCATTCGATTTAATATTTGGTGCAAACCCACCTTCGTCGCCTACGTTAGTGGACATTTTATTTGATTTCAAAACCTTTGCAAGGTTGTGGAAAATCTCAGAACCAATTTTCATGGCATGGGTAAATGATTCTGCACCTACTGGCATAATCATAAATTCTTGAAAGTCTATAGAATTATCAGCATGGCTACCACCATTCAATATGTTCATCATAGGAACAGGCAAAGTATTGGCGTTTACTCCGCCGATATAACGGTAAAGTGGCATCCCTGACTCGGCTGCTGCAGCTTTTGCTACTGCTAGCGAAACGCCCAAAATGGCATTAGCACCTAGTTTGCCCTTGTTGCTAGTACCATCTAGCTCAATCATTATTTTATCAATCAAATTTTGCTCAAATACCAATGAACCTACTAGTTCAGGAGCAATAATCTCATTTACATTCTCTACTGCTTTGAATACACTTTTACCCATGTATTTAGATTTGTCCTCGTCACGTAGCTCTACTGCTTCGTGCTTTCCAGTAGATGCTCCAGAAGGAACTGCCGCCCTACCCATAGCACCATTTTCTGTGTACACATCTACCTCTACTGTAGGATTGCCTCTAGAATCAAAAATTTGACGTGCAACAATTTGCTCAATTAAACCCATTGCTTTTGTTTGTTTAGTGTTATTGTTTATTTTAATTTTATTGTCAATAATTTATGGATTGACATTTTAAAAAGTAAAAAATCAAAAATGCGATTATTTTTAAAACTACTTTTTACTCATTGAAGCAAAGTTTCACATTTTTTCCCTAAAAATCAAATTAAGAAACAAGGAGAACTATTGGAATGGCTGAACCTTGGTCATTGGCCTAATAGCATTGGCAAGTAAGATTCGTAATGCAAATCTATTGCTACTGAATCGTTGGATTGCAACAAAAAAAACTTAACATTTTCTTAACACACTCATCACATTCTGTTTATATCTGTTTACGTTTTTTGTAAAAACGCTAACATGAACGGCAAACACCACAAAACACTCATCCTTTCTGACATTCACTTAGGTACTAGTGGCTCTAAAGCTAAGCAACTTGTTCAATTTTTGAAACACAATACTTGTGACAAACTTATTCTCAACGGCGACATCATCGATGGTTGGCAGTTGAAAAAATCTGGGTCATGGAAAAAGCACCATACCAAATTTTTCAAACGCATGCTGAAAATGATGCGAACCCACAATACCGAAGTGATTTATTTGCGTGGCAATCATGACGATTTTTTAGACAATATTATTCCTATTCGATTTGGCAATTTATCAGTACTGCGAGATTATGTTTTAGAGTCAGGCGAAAAGCGTTTTTATGTAGTGCATGGCGATGTATTTGATTCTATTACTACTAATCTTAAATGGATTGCAAAGCTTGGTGATGTGGGTTATACTTTTTTACTGTGGCTCAATCAGCGATACAATAACTATAGATTAAAGCGTGGCTTGCCTTACTACTCGCTGTCGCAAGCAATAAAAGCAAAGGTAAAAACAGCCGTTTCTTATATTGATGATTTTGAAAAACAATTGGCGATACTTGCTAGAATAAAAAAATGCGATGGCATCATTTGCGGTCACATTCACCAGCCTGCCATGAAGGTTATCGACAATATTATTTATATGAATTCGGGCGACTGGATAGAGTCGCTAAGTGCCTTATCAGAAGACCATCAAGGAAACTGGAACATTATTTATTACCCTGTAAAAGATTGGAAAGAATTGGATGCGGTTGTAGCAGATGATTTAGACGAAGATGAAAACGAAAATGATATTGCAGACCTTGATATCATTCAGCTAAAGGATTATTTAAACATTAAAAAAGTGGCTTCTTTCAAATAATATAAACTTTCTTCTTATGAACTTTCTCCATAAAATCTACACTTTTTTGATGGATACAATTTTGATAGAATTGATAAAAATTTATCGTCACGAAATTCAACAATTAAAAAACCAACAGTCGCCTACAGCTGCGGCACTAAAGTATTAAATGAAAATATTATATGCCATTCAAGGCACTGGCAATGGGCATTTGAGCCGAGCCAGAGATATTGTGCCATTGCTCAAAAAACATTGCACTACCCATGTACTCATTAGCGGCAACCAAGCCGATTTGGATGTACCCTTTGAGGTGAATTACAAATTCAATGGACTGGGTTTTATATTCGGAAAATCGGGCGGTGTAGATCTAGTGACCACCTATAAAAAAAACAATATCAAACGTTTTTTGAAAGAAGTAAAATCGCTCGATTTAAGCGAGTACGATTTGGTGATAAATGACTTTGAACCTGTATCGGCGTGGGCTGCATCTAGGCAAAAGAAAATATGTATTGGGCTTAGTCACCAAAGTGCCGTATTATCAGAAAAAGCACCAAGGCCAAGAATACCAGACCCAATGGGGATGCTGGTGCTGAAAACTTACGCACCAGTAGTAGAAAAATTTGGCTTTCATTTTCAAAAATTTGACAAGAATGTATTTACGCCAGTGATACGGCAAGAAGTACGCAATTTGAAACCAAACAAAGGCGACCATTTTACAGTGTACTTGCCATCGTATGAAGATTCAAAAATCATCAAAGTGTTGTCAAAAATACCTTCAGTAGCGTGGGAAGTATTTTCAAAACACAACAAGAAAAGTTTACGCAGTGATAATGTATTTATCAGACCTATAGAAAACAATGCCTTCCTAGAAAGCATGGCGGCTAGTGCTGGAGTGCTTTGTGGTGCTGGTTTTGAAACACCAGCCGAGGCACTATTCCTCAAGAAAAAATTGATGGTGATACCCATGAAAAATCAATTTGAACAACAATGCAATGCTGCAGCACTAAAGGCCATGGGTGTACCAGTGATAAAATCATTAAAGAAAAAACATATCGAAACCATTGAAAAATGGACTGTATCGGGCAAAAACATTGCAGTGAACTATCCCGATGAAACAGAAAAAATATTGCAAGATGTTTTAAAAATATATTGGAAAGATTAGTTACAACCATCATTAATGAATCAAATACTTACAGCGACTTCACCATTGGAACAAGAATTGACGAGAGCCCAGTTTGGCAAAGATTTTCAATGGGGTGTATCGGTATCGGCTTACCAAATTGAAGGTGCGCATGATGCTGATGGCAAAGGTCCATCGATATGGGATGTATTTAGCAATAAAAAAGGCAAGATACTGAACAATCAAAACGGCAACATTGCCTGCGATTTTTACAACAGAAGCCTTACTGACCTTGAGCTAGTAAAACATCTCAATATACCCAACTTTAGGTGTTCTATATCTTGGCCTCGACTGCTGCCTACTGGTGTTGGTGCAGTTAATAAGGCAGGTTTAGATTATTATGACAAATTAATAGACCAGTGTCTAGCACTCGGCATAGACCCTTGGCTTACGCTCTACCATTGGGATTTGCCTCACGCACTAGAGCAAAAAGGGGGCTGGGTTAATAGAGATGTAGTGTCTTGGTTTAAAGATTATGTAACCATCTGTGCTAATAAATATGGCGACAGGGTAAAAAATTGGATGGTGCTTAACGAACCTATGGTGTTTACAGGTGCAGGCTATTTTCTAGGTGTACATGCACCAGGCAGGCGAGGTATGGGAAACTTTTTGCCAGCAGCACACCATGCAGTATTGGCCATGACAGAGGGGGCAAGGGTGCTGAAAGACATACACCCTAATGCAAACGTGGGTACTACATTTTCTTGTTCGCAAATAGAACCATATACTAATAGAGAAAAAGATGTACTGGCCGCAAATAGGGTAGATGCACTTTTGAACAGGCTTTTTATAGAGCCTACGCTAGGCCTTGGCTACCCCACTAAGGATTTGCCAACGCTGCGAAAAATAGAAAAATATTTCAAACCA
>JAAFID010000142.1 GCA_013297765.1 Cytophagales bacterium
CCAATAGTTACATTTTGTTTCCACACCCTATTTACAGACATGATGATAACAAACTCTACCTTCACTACATTCTTGCTAAAAGCATCATATAGATTTTTTACGGCTTTATTACTAATGTTAATGGCATGTTTTAGTCAGTTTGCCATGGCTCAGGTAGATAAAGAGTTTTGGTTTGCTGTGCCACAAATAGGTGATCATGGTAATGGAAATTCTGAATTAGTCGTGAGTAATATGGATAAAGTAAATCCTGTTACAGTAAATATTTCTAACCCAGCTAATCCAGTAGGAGGTTGGGGAGTGGTTGGTAGAAATTTTAATATTCCTGCAGGACAATCTTTAAGGATAGACTTAAATAGTCTATATGGCACACCTAAAAGCCCTGTAGCTATAAGACCTGGAACTTTGTATGCAAATTTAAACAACATACAACTTGCTAATCAATTAATAAACAACAAAGGTTTATTGATAAAATCTACTGGCGATATTACGGCTTTTTATGAATTAGGTAGAAATGTCCCTGGTTTTGACCAAGGAAATAATATCGAAATTTTTTCTTTAAAAGGATCTAATTCTTTAGGAACTGATTTTATGCTTCCTTTTCAGAATCAATATCAAACGTGGAATGATTTCGGACAATATGGCAGCCAAACATCTTTTTCTTCTGCTAATATTATTGCTTCTGAAGACAATACCCAAATCACGATTAATCCTACTCAGGCCGCTGTTGGTCATCCAGCAGGTGTTCCTTTTACCATTACTCTGAATAAAGGTCAAACATTTACTTTAAGAGCAGTTGGGCTTGAGGCAAATAGACATTTAAGTGGAACGAAAGTTTCATCCAATAAACCTATAGCAATTACTTTGGTAGATGACTCTTTAGAGACTAACCAAGCAAATTTTGGGAATGGAAACGGGGGTATCGATATTGTAGGTGATCAAATAGTACCACTTAGCGTTTTAGGAAAAGAATATATCGTTGCATTGGGAAATGCGGGAACAAATAATAATTTAAAAGATAGAAATAGAATTTTCATACTAACCACTCAAGATAATACCAACATTACAATTACAGAGAATGGTAATGTAACACAAACATACAATAATCAGAATGCTGGGGTAACTAATAATTTTCTTCAATCCAATACTTCACCTGCAGCTTACATTAAAAGTGATAAACCAATTTACGTTTTTTATGTTTCAGGTTCTAATAATGAGCTAGGTGGAGCCCTTATTCCGCCAACAGTTTGCACTGGTTCAGATGTTGTAAATATTGTTAGATCATCGGATTCGGATATTTCACTAATAATACTAGTCAAAAACAAAGCAATCAATGATTTTAAATTTTCAATAGATAATGTACCAGTACCAACCTCTACATTTATATCTGCAGGAGATTTTAAGCAAATTTCAACAGGACCAGAAGGATTTAGCGTTTATAATAAACTCTTTAATAATTTATCTATAATCCCACTATTAAAAACCGTTTCTATATCTAATCAAACAAGTGTGTTTCATGCAGGAATTGCTGTTACAGGCTCTTCAGCAGGTAGTTTTGGTTATTTTTCAGATTTTTCAAGCATCAATATCAGCTATGAAAATAAACCCGTATGTTTTGGAGAAAAATTAGAGTTAGATGCTGGCGAGAATAGAGACACTTATAAATGGTATACAAAACCCACACCTGCAACTGAAAACGTTCTTTCCTCAAGCCAAAAATATTTAGTGACTTCATCTGGGGAGCAAAAAATTTATCTCAGGGTTACTAAAAAGAATTGTGTATTAGAAGATTCATTGACAGTATATGTTCAACCAAAAGTTAACCTTAGTATTCTTAGAAAAAAAATAGCCTGTGACAACCAACCAGTATCTATGGATGCTACCCCAGAGGTTACTGTTCCTCAATTGAATATTATAAAATACGTCTGGTACTCTACCACTCCTACTATTCCAGATGTGCCTACTGATACCTTTGCTAGAACTCAAAATGTATCAGTAAAATTTCCTGTTTCCACAGGCACACCAGCAGTACCGCACGAAATAATTGTGAAAGTTACTGACGACAAGGGTTGCGTGTCTACTGATACCGTAAAAGTTACGATACGACCTACCCCACCTATTATTGTGGGTACATTTTCAGACGCTTCTGTTTGCTCTGGATTGACTGTGCAACTTGGGCAGCCTTCGATAAATAATAAACTGATTTATAATTGGCTAGAAAATTCAGGGACAACTCCTACTATAAAACAGCCAGCAACTGGATTAAATAGTTTGATAATCAGCAATCCAATTGCTACTAAACAAAATATTACTACCCCTCCTGCCCTGCCCACAGCTATACTGCATAAATATTATATAGAAACAATAGATACATCTACCAGTTGTATTAAATTGGATAGTCTTATCCTTACCGTAAACCCCATTCCCAAAGCCCAAATAAGTTTAACGAAAAATAAATTCTGTAAATCTGACCCTGCATTTAATTTAACTGGTAGTGCACCTAATTATACTGGCGGCACTTACAATTTCTTTGTAAATGGCAATGCAACTACACAATTTGATCCTACAACTGCAAGCACCTCATCGTCATCAAAGATTACCCTAAAATATGTCTCTGCCGCACCAGCAAGTTGCCCTGCACCAGATGTGGATTCTACAGTAATAGTTTCGGATAAGCCCACCGTAACCATGACTAATGTTGATTATTGTTCGGGAAAATCTGTAACTATAGGTGTACAGAAAGACAATCTTTACAAATATTTATGGAATACTACATCTGATATTTCTAGGCTAGATTCTTTTGAGGCAAAAATTAATGTATTAAATACTATAACCCCACCAGCACCAGATAAAAGAACATATACACTTACTGTAACCAGCAAAACCAATGCTACCTGCACCAATAGCGGTACGGTAGAAGTCACCATCAACCCTCAACCAGTGGCAAGTTTTAGCACTGTAAATCCTTTGGGATATTGCGAAAAAGCTCCTGCTGTAACATTTACGGGTACACCAGCAGGAGGCACTTTTGCCAGTTTAGAAGGCGGAATCTCGGGCAATACTTTTACCCCCTCTAAAGTTGGTGCCAATAAAGTTACCTATACCGTTACCACCTTTGGCTGCACCGATGATACCGTAGTAAACATCACCGTACATCCCCTCCCTGTACCAGAAATATATGGTATGAAAGCTACCTATTGTGTGGGTGAACCCATAAATATTACAGGAAGTGCCAACGCACCATCTGTTGGTGGCTTTGGCATTCCCAATGTACCTGCAAGCAATGGTAACTTCTCATCTACAACGGTAGGAACTTACCAATTTAGATACGGTATTACTACCGACAAAGGCTGTACAGATTCAACATCAAAATATTTAACCATTACACCTCTACCTGTAGTTGCGGTAAATAACCCTGCACCTATATGCGTTGGTGAACAAACAACCTTAACTGCGAGTGGCGGTAATACCTATTTGTGGGAAAATTTACCAGGAACTACTTCAAGTGTTGTGGTCAAACCTATTATCAATAGCACCTACAAAGTCTATGCAGTAGGAAGCGACAATTGCAAATCTTTACCTCAAACTATTGCGGTAACGGTAAACAATACCCCTATTGCTGAATTTCCACAATCCACCATTACACATTGCTTCGACGAGGGCACTATAAAAATCTCTGCTGGCATAGCCCCCACTTACCTCTGGTCTGACGGCTCTGCAACCGATAGCCTTGAGGTAACACAAGCAGGAAATTTTCAAGTAACACTATCAGATGGGTCTTGTAGTTCCAGCGATGAGGTAAAAGTAATAGCGGCTTGCCCACCAAGAATATTCTTACCCAAAGCCTTCTCGCCGAATAACGATGGCTACAACGATAGTTTGCAAATATTTGGCGACCACTTTAAAGATTTGAAATTAAGGATATTTAACCGCTGGGGCGAAGTGATATTTGAAACTACCCAAAAAGACAAAATGTGGGATGGTACCTACAACGGGCTACCCATGCCTCAAGGGGTATACCCTTGGGCATTGGTATTCAAATCAGAGTTACCAAGCGATAAAAATAAAGAATATACCTTAGATGGTAGCGTATCTATTATTCAATAAAAAATGATTACCAATAAAATACGAATAATATATCTACTTATCCTAGGTTGCTAAACTGTTTTAAAAAACGCACATCGTTTTCGGTAAATAATCTCAAATCTTTGATTTGATATTTGAGCATGGCAATACGTTCTATGCCCATGCCAAAGGCATAGCCAGCGTATTTTTTAGCGTCTATATGGCAATTTTCTAGCACCTGTGGGTCTATCATGCCCGAACCACCTATTTCTACCCAACCCGATTGCTTGCATACGTTGCAACCCTTGCCTTTGCATATTAGGCAAGAGATATCTATCTCGGCACTAGGTTCGGTAAAGGGAAAGTAAGATGGGCGAAAACGAATCTGTACATCGGCACCAAACATTTCTTTTACAAAATGGTAAAGGGCTTTTTTCAAATCTAGAAAACTCACATTTTCATCAATATAAAATCCTTCTAACTGGTGAAAAACACAATGTGCCCTTGCCGATATAGCTTCGTTGCGAAACACCCTACCAGGTGCCAAAGCTTTGATGGGCGGCTGTTGCGATTCCATAATCCTAATTTGGGTAGAGGAAGTGTGGGTACGCAAGGCTATGTCAGGATTTTTAGCTAGAAAGAAAGTATCCTGCATCTCTCTAGCAGGATGATTTTCTGGAAAATTGAGTGCCGTAAAATTGTGCCAATCGTCTTCTATTTCTGGACCTTCGCCTAGCGTAAAGCCTAGGCGAGAAAAAATTTCTATCATGCGCTCTCGCACCATACTTAGCGGATGCCTAGCCCCATATTGGTCAGCAGCTACCGGCAGCGATAAATCTATTTTAGGTACCGATTGTTGGGCATTGGTAGTATTTTCAAATGCAGCAAATGCCTCCTCAAATCTAGCTTGTGCTAGTTGTTTTAGCGTATTTAGTTCTTGCCCTACGCTTCTTTTTAGTTCATTGGGAACAGTTTTTAAATCGTCGAAAAGAGTAGCAATTTTGCCTTTGCG
Source organism: Cytophagales bacterium (assembly GCA_013297765.1). Lineage (GTDB taxonomy): Bacteria > Bacteroidota > Bacteroidia > Cytophagales > Cytophagaceae > REBA01. The sequence goes on from JAAFID010000142.1 coordinate 5,075, forward strand.
ACTGGTAAATTCTAATTTGAATTGCTCTAATGTTTCAACACCTTCGATTACGTAGGCCTCAATTTCTTTCTGTATTGCTTGTATTTTTTCCAACATAGGATGCAAAGATAGGTTTTGGATTGAGAATTGAAAAATGAGAAGTACTAAGTTTTTGGTTTATTCCCCAGTTTTGGTAGAAAATTTGAAACCAATAGCCTGCCCACCAGCCGCACCTTCTTGGGGGTTGGCCACAAATGATTTTACATCATCTACTGTAAGTATTTTCAAAACATCTACAGTGCGGTTTTCAATATTAAGCGATGCCATTCTTAAATGTTGATTTTTGATGGCTTCTTTCACCACTTTCCTTGCAGAGCGAGCATTACCAAAAGTATTGTTGCGTTGCAAATAAAGATTGGCAAAATAGTTTGACAAATGAATACTGGCGACTTCATCGGGGGCTAGGTTTTCTTCTGCCAACATTTGGATGGCAATCTGCATCAAGTCTTCTTGGGTATAATCGTTAAATTTAAGCGACTGGTCAAATCTTGACTTTAATCCTGGATTAGTTTCTAAAAAATGCTTCATATTTTGGGTATATCCTGCCACTACTACCACAAATTTTCCACGGCGGTCTTCCATCTGTTTCAGCAGAGTTTCTATGGCTTCACGACCAAAATCATGCTCGCCGCCACCAGCCAAGGCGTAAGCCTCGTCTATAAACAACACCCCGCCCTCTGCAGCATTGATGGCATTCATAGTTTTAATGGCTGTTTGCCCTATAAAACCTGCAACCAATGCTTGCCTATCTACCTCTACCAAATGTCCACGCTCTAGTATGCCTAGTGCTTTATACAACTTTGCAAGTATGCGAGCTACGGTGGTTTTGCCTGTGCCTGGGTTGCCTGCAAACACTGTGTGAAGCGAAAATTTGTTCAACACATCTTTGCCAGTTTCTCTATAAAACCGAACCAGCTTTACCATCTCTAGCACTTCATCTTTGACCTCTTGCAGCCCCACCAATGCATTGAGCTCGGTCATGGCTTCGGTTAATAACAAATCGTCTATTTGAATATCGGGTAGGGTTTTGGTTCCCGCTCTAAATATATGTTCCAAATCTACCTTGTAAATAGTACGCAACTCGTCGGCAGTATAGGTGCTGACATTGGTATTTTTTATTACCCTTAAGCCCATATTTACCTTGGCCTCATCTATTATCGAGTGCACCAATCGGGCATTGCCAAAAGATTTATCCCTATTTCTATAAGCCTCGGTAAGCCTGCTGTAAAGGTAGGCATTGGCATCTTCGGTAAATATTACCGAGCGTTTTTGTGCCACTTGCTCGGCTATTTGCATCAGTTCTTGAGGCAGGTAATCTTGAAAATTGTAAAATAAATTGAACCGAGATTTTAATCCAGGGTTGCTGGTGAGAAAGTGATTCATCTCTTTGGGGTAGCCTGCTACAATAATGGCTATATCTCCAGGTCCATCTGACATTTCTTTCAACAATACTTCTATCACTTCCTGCCCAAAATCTTGGGCATTGTCGCCTTCTCGCATCAGCGAGTAGGCCTCGTCTATAAACAATATGCCACCTCGGGCTTTTTCTATCACTTCTTTTACCTGTGGGGCAGTTTGCCCTATAAATTTGCCTACCAACTCTGCACGCCCTACTTCTGTTACTTTTCCTCTCGATAGCAAGCCCATTTTTTTATAAATATGGCCCAGCATTTTGGCAACGGTGGTTTTGCCAGTACCTGGGTTTCCCAAAAATACCGAATGCAAACTCATCTTCTGATCTTCTGCAAACCCTTGCTCTTTGCGAATGGTGAGAAACTTGAGATAATGTATGTAATCGTTTATTTTGGTTTTAATATCCGATAACCCAATCATGTCGTTCAATTTTTGCATCACTTCTTCCATCGATTCTTCTTGTACTATGGGAGAATCGAGCAATGCTTGCTCAAAATCGTCGGGTAGCTGCAAAAATTCAGAAATACCTTCTTCATGCACGTTGCCCACTTCAAAAGGTATAACGGCAATCAACTGATCCATAAATACAATTTCGAGGGTGTACTTATCATGATACCAAGTACCTTTGGTATTAGACCCCCAGCCAGTAGTTAGCGTAATATATTGGTCTTTAGGTTCTATAAATTTTAGCTCGGCAGTGTTGCCTTTCAACAAACCCGTATCGTTGTAAAAATTAAAAAACACCTCGGCATACCAAGGTTGGGTTTGGGTGTTTATAAAGTTAAATTCCAGCCAAATATAACGAGTATCATCGGCTTTAAATTTTTTCAAATATTGCCTGTCTAATAGTGGTGCACCTGAATCTGCACCTTCGTAAAGACGTACAGATTCCAGCTTGAAGTAAGGGTTTTCGGTAGGTGAAACCTGTCCACCATTTTCTACATAAAATTTCCTAATACCTACAGATTCTCCATCAATAAATGCTTCCCACTCGTAGTCGCTGCGAAACCAATAGGCGCCTGGTTCTCTATTGCCCCAACCTTCTCTTATTTGTACTATGTTTTGCTCTTTGGTTATTTGTATATCTCGCTCTATAGCACACAGTTCTTTGCGCTGCCCTGCTTTAATAGCAAAGGCTTTTAGCGTAATTTTGGCATTCCAATCTTCTTCATCAAACAGCTTGTTGTAAAATGCAAGTTCTGCATACAAATAGGTGGTTTCCAAATTATCGAAAACTCTTCTGTATTTTTTTGTGTTTCCATCCATCGTCTCGGTCGATGAAAACACTTTCAAATCTTTAAACTTGTACTTCTTTTCCAACTTAATGCTGTTAATTGGTCATGATAATATGTATTGCGAGGTAAATTAATTATTATTTATAGATTGTCAAACAACATTGCCGTATTGCTTACTTTTCTTAACCAGAAGAAGTCATCTGATTGTGTTTTCAGTTAAACCCAAAATTCTCAATAGGATTTGATGTTGATTTATTAAAGTGGTAATTATTTTATGTTTGAGTAGTATTTTTTCTTGAAATTAGGGGAAGAAAGATTTCCCGATATGAAAGACTGGTTAAACTTTGAATACTCCAATAAGCAAGTCACTGCTCATGGTGGCCTAGCCATAGTAAAAAGATTTCTGGATAAAACAGGTATTGCAAATTTTATACATAGCTATGGCCTACCAGCTACAGGTTCCAATGCAGGTTATCATGATGTTGATATTTTTTAGGCTTTTTGGGTAAGCATTTGGCTAGGTGCAAATAGATTTGCTGATACTTCTGTATTAAAGCATGACAAAGTTCTTCAAAAGATATTCCATATTAAACGAGCTCCGTCCAACGATACCTATAGACGCTTCTTTCATAAGTTCGATTTAGAAACTGGCTCCAACTTTTTTTGCGATTGATTACTTATCAAGACCCCATTTCTGGTAAGCTATTCGAATTTATCACCAATATAGCAGAATACAAAGCCTCCACCGCTGCCTTAATACATAAAAACAGATGGGTAATAGAGGTGTTATTCAAGCAAATGAAGCAAAACTTTGAACTCAGTTATTTTCTATCGGACAGTCCTAATGGGATTAAATCTCAGATTTGGATAGCATTGATTCTAAATTTATTGTTTAGTGTACTTCATAGAGCGACCAAGCAAGCAGAAGATTTTAGTACGATGGTACAAGTGGTCGCAAAAAATTTATGCTGTTATATGAATATTACTAAATTCTTTACCAAAACAACACAATATTGCCAAGACTGTTTCAAACCAACATCAAATAAAAAATCAGCACTCACCTTGTTTCGACACGAGTATGGTCATTTGTTGCAATGCT
>JAAFID010000143.1 GCA_013297765.1 Cytophagales bacterium
TCTACTATATTGGTAGTAACAAAAGGCCCGCCGCAAGCCTCAATTTTAGGAAAATAAACATCCGCAACATACAAACCTGTATTATTGATATTAAAATTTTGATTTTTAGAATTTTCCAAAATTTTTGAATCTGCTGCATTTTTCCATATCACACTAAGTGTACCCAACCTAGTAGTGTTGGTGATTTGTATGGTTGTATTCTCTCCTGGGCAAATGCTGTCGATTGTTGACAAACTTTGAGAAAATTGCAAGCCTACTTTTGAAGGTACAATATCCACAAAAGCAATTTTGCTATCCGCATACTCACATTGTGTGGCAGCAGAGCGGTAATGAAAAGTAAACTGGGTAGATTGTTTTAATCCTATCGTTTGGTTGAGTGTAAGCGTATCTTTTAACACCTGAGGATTGCTACTCCAATAGGCCAAATCACCTTTGGCTAAAATATTGGGCTGTGGTAATAGTTGAATTGTTTTACCACTACATATTGTATCATTAATGCCAGCCGTAAATCCTTTAGGTGAAATGGAACAATCTGAAACACCCATGGTATAATACTCAGCTTCACCGTCATTAAAACCGAGACCTTTGCACAAAGTAGTATTGTCAATTATAGGATTTTGGGTCAAATCAGCAGGGCTTATGCTCAGAATTGATAATCCAATTACTTTAGAATTATCAACAGCCAATTTAAAATCGGCAGAATAGGTTCCAGTAATCTTAGAATAGATTAATGGAATAAAAGAATCAGTAACACCATTGAGCAAACTATTATTATCTCTATCAATGTATAAGCAAACTTTACCTGCTGTTTTTACAGAAACTTCTATATGGTATTGAATGGTAGCTGATAGCAATATATTAGTGTTTAAGGTATCATTATTATTGTATGTCGATATCCTATCAAGTACCACTGGTTTAAATTTACTGTTCGGATTTGTGATCAATACTCTTGTAATAACTGCCGCAGTTGGCAATTTAAAGGTAGGGCGTTGACAAGCATAACTTACCTGAGCAAACATAATCAATACACTACACAGCAAGCCCACCATGCCAGAAAATCCGGCTTTGTCATCTCCTTTTTGAATATTTATATTCATGATTAAGAACGTTAAAATTTATTCCATTATGCAAAGTGATTCAAGTTCGCACTTTGATTTCAACTTTCCTAGCTATTAACAATTTAACAATATTCTAATGTAAGAAATAGGCAAAAATTGAAGTGAAATATATTCCAAAATTAAAAACAGTTACCATTGAATGATAAAAAACCGCAGCGACACAAATGTTGCTGCGGTTTTTATGATATACATTCAATTTAAAAATTTACTTAATCCCAAATGCCTTCTTTACTGGAGCTACATAATCTAGTTTCTCCCAAGTAAAAAATTCAACGGATTTTTTGGTTTTCTTTCTCACTTCTGTTTTAACGCCTTTTTCTTCTTTTACCGAAACATAAGAAAGTTCCACATCTTTTTTGTAGCTCTCACGACCCATGTGGCCATAAGCGGCAGTTTCAGAATAGATAGGATATTTTAACCCAAATCTTTCTACTATGGCTTTAGGTCTCATATCAAATATTCCGAGTACTTTCTCTGCAATTTGCCCATCGGTCAATTTAACTTTAGACGTGCCGTAAGTATTGATGGTCAATGAAACTGGTTTAGCCACGCCTATTGCGTAAGCCACCTGCACCAATATTTCGTCTGCTACACCAGCAGCAACTAAGTTTTTCGCAATGTGTCTAGCTGCATAAGCAGCACTTCTATCTACTTTTGAAGGATCTTTTCCAGAGAAAGCACCCCCACCATGAGCACCTTTTCCACCATAAGTATCTACAATTATTTTTCTGCCCGTAAGACCTGAATCTCCATGTGGGCCGCCAATCACAAACTTACCCGTAGGATTTACGTGGTAAATGGTTTTTGAATCCAATAAATTTTTAGGAATCACCGCAGGTATCACGTGTTTCAGTACATCTGCTTTAATTTTATCTAGCATGGCTTTCTCTTTGTCAAAATCATCGTGCTGGGTCGATACTACTACCGTATGCACACGTTTTGGTTTACCATTGTCATCGTACTCAATAGTTACTTGAGACTTGGTATCGGGGCGAAGGTATTTCATGGTTTTACCTTCTTTTCTCAACTCAGACATTTTTTTCACGATGCGGTGAGAGAATGCCAATGCCATAGGCATAAATTCTGGTGTTTCTTTGGTAGCATAGCCAAACATCATTCCTTGGTCACCTGCTCCTTGATCTTTGTCTAAGCCCTCTCCTTCGTTTACACCTTGAGCAATGTCGGGCGACTGTTGGTGCAAGGCAGTAAGAATACCGCAAGACTCAGACTCGAACATATATTCAGCTTTGGTATAGCCTATTTTTTTGATGGTTTTTCTTACCACCTCTTGAACGTCTATATAGGCTTGTGTAGTTACTTCACCTGCTACTACTACTAAACCAGTAGTTACAAGAGTTTCACAAGCTACACGAGAATTAGGGTCTTGCGACAACATCGCATCGAGTACTGCGTCTGAAATTTGATCTGCAACCTTGTCTGGATGCCCTTCTGATACAGACTCTGAGGTAAATAAATAAGCCATTTTTAAAAATGATTTTTTAGTGATTAATGTTTGGATACAATTGTAAAAATCAAAGATAAATTTATTTGTGTAGAAACGAAAAATATTAAAAATTTACTTCTTATTATAAGTGCAGTAATATTGCCTAGGGTTTTATAACCTGGCTACTGACATACCTTATTTATTAAAAAAATAATCCGCCATTATCCATTTCGTTACATTAAGAAAATATACGCATATATCGTAAACTATCATTTGGAAAAATACACCTTTCATGCCGCCTAATCCTTACTGAGAACAATGATTAGATAAGGGATTAAGGTGGTTTTTACCAATTGAATTTACTAATATTGGAAAAAAGTGGGCAAATAACCACTTGCAACTATTCCCATTTTACAATGACACCATATACCGATTTTCAGAACAGTAAAGTTCTATTTGAAAAAGCAAAAAATATTATTCCTGGAGGCGTCAATTCCCCTGTACGTGCGTTTAGGGCTGTGGGCGGAAACCCATTATTTATAAAACGTGCAGAAGGAGCATATTTGATCGATGAAGATGACAATCGATTTATAGAACTAATCAATTCTTGGGGGCCTATGATTTTAGGTCATGCCTATCAGCCCATAATAGATGCTGTGAGTGAGGCTGTAAAAGGCTCTCTTTCATTTGGTGCACCAGGTCGTAGGGAAGTAGAAATGGCAGAATTGATTACCTCCATTGTACCATCGGTAGAGAAGGTGCGTATGGTAAATTCTGGTACCGAAGCCACCATGGCCGCTATACGTGTAGCCAGAGGGTACACTGACAGAAACAAAATAATCAAATTTGAGGGTTGCTATCATGGGCATGGCGATTCGTTCCTGATTGCTGCTGGTAGCGGTGCAGTAACCATGGGTGTACCCGACAGTGCTGGCGTACCACAAGGGGTAGCGAATGACACCCTTACTGCTCGGTACAACGATTTAGAGCAAGTTCAATATTTAATTGACAATAATAAAGGACAAATCGCAGCCATCATCATCGAGCCTGTGGTGGGTAACATGGGCTGTGTTCTGCCCAAAGATGGCTTTCTGCAAGGGCTACGCAATATCTGTAACCAAGAAGGCATCGTATTTATATTTGATGAAGTAATGACTGGCTTTAGGCTGGCATTGGGCGGTGCACAAGCGTTGTACAACATCACACCAGACATCAGCACTTTTGGTAAAATCATTGGAGGCGGTATGCCTGTAGGAGCATACGGTGGCAAAAAAGAAATCATGGATTGCATAGCACCTGTAGGGCCAGTATATCAAGCAGGCACACTTTCGGGAAACCCTATCGCCATGGCGGCTGGGCTTACCATGTTGCGAACGCTGCAAGCCAATCAAGATATCTATAGACAGCTGAACGAAACTACCAAATATATCTGCGATGGATTTAGGAATAATATAAAACAATTGGGATTGAACTATACCATCAATCAAGTAGGGTCAATGTTTACGTTGTTTTTTACTAATCAAACAGTAGTGGATTTTGACACTGCTAAAACGACTGACACCGCCCTGTTTGGCAAGTACTTTCAAGCCATGCTGAAACGTGGTATTTACCTAGCCCCGTCGCAGTATGAAAGTTTGTTTGTTTCCACAGCCATCACCCCTACACTGGCAGATGAAATAATCAAAGCCAATAGAGACTCATTAGAAGAAATCACTCAGAACTAAAAATTAGAACAAATGAAAATTGCCATTATTGGTGGCGGCAACATGGGGAGTACCTACGCCAAAGCCTTTATTCAAAGTAATATTGTAAAAAAAGAAAGTTTACTCATTGTAGAAAAATATTCTGATAAGATTAATGAATTAAAAAGTAAATTGGGTGTGGTCATTCAAGACGAATTGACATCTAATATCACAGCGTTCGACACGATTATTATCGCTGTAAAGCCTCAAGATTTTAGAGTTTTGGCAGGTACTTTAAGTACTTACTTAAAACCAAATCAGTCGATTATTTCCATCATGGCCGGCATTACGATTGAGAAAATATCGGCACTGCTTGCTCATAAAAATGTGGTACGTGCCATGCCTAATACCCCAGCACAGCTAGGTTGCGGCATTACTGGCTTCTCAGCCGCAGTAGGGGTAAATGAAGATACTATTACTACCATAAAACTGCTTTTAGAAACGACTGGCAAGGCCATATTTATGAAAGATGAAAATATGCTAGATGCCGTTACAGCCCTTAGTGGTAGTGGACCAGCATATTTTTATTACATTGTAAAACACATGATTGAAGCGGGCAAACAAATGGGTATAGACGAGGCTACTGCTGCAACGCTGGTGAAACAAACCATGCTGGGTTCATTTCAAATCATGAATAACTCAACTTTGTCGCTCGACGAAATGATAAAAATGGTAGCCTCTAAAGGCGGTACTACAGAGGCAGCACTCAATTCTTTTGATGCCAACAACGTGGGAAATCATATAATAGAAGCCTTGCAGGCAGCAGAAAGTAGAGCAAAAGAGCTTTCGCAGGGGGCGTAAAAAATTAAAATTCTATATTCATAGGCATCACAAAAAATGTAACTATGAATATAGATTTTTCCTACTCTATCTTATAATTTTCCCATCCATTACTTGTGGCACTTGACCACCACGCAATACAGAGTTTCCAGAAAATTTTTCACGTTGGTCTATTGAATTTGTGGCCAGCCAATCCATTTCATTCATTTGTCCACTTTGCCCAAAAGCAGCTAGAGCATTGGCGTAGCACACTTTTTTCACCCATTCTTTATCAATGCCTTTTTCCAGCATCAATTGTGCAGTTTTAGGCACTGCTAATGGGTCGCTGATACCCCAATCGGTAGCACTGTTTACAATGATTTTTTCGGCACCATATTGTTTCACTATTTCCACCATGCGCTCATTGCCCATCTTGGTATGGGGGTAAATGGTAAACGCAGCCCAAAAACCCCTGTCCAATACCTCTCGCACAGTTTCCTCATTATTGTGGTCAATGATTACCCACTCGGGCGATATGCCTTGCTCTAGGCACAAATTCATACTTCTAGTAGTACCCTTTTTTTTATCTCTGTGCGGGGTATGTACTTGCACTGGCAGGGCTAGCTCCATTGCTAAATCTACCTGAATGCGAAAATATTTATCCTCGGCATCTGTTTGGTCATCAAAACCAATTTCTCCTATGCCCACTACCCCTTCTTTGCAGGCGTAGAGCGGCAGCAATTCTATCACTTGTTCGGCAAGGGCTTCGTTGTTGGCTTCTTTAGAATTAAGGCCTATGGTGCAGTAATGTTTGATACCAAATTGACTGGCACGAAACCGCTCAAAACCTACCAAGCTGGCGTAATAATCTTTGAACGAACCTACCTCGGTACGTGGCTGCCCTAGCCAAAAAGCTGGCTCTATTAGGGCTACTACACCTGCTTTACGCATTGCCTCGTAATCATCGGTAGTGCGAGAAACCATGTGGGCATGAGGGTCTATCAAAGGAAAATCTATCAAAGCGTAAGAAGTCATAAGGAAAGAGATTGGGGGAAATTATTGAATCAACGATTGGTACCATGCAATAGAGAAATTGTCCCAAGTCAAGGAATTGTTTTCTACCGCATTTTTTAATTCAGGATATGGATTGAGCAATGCCAATGCTTGTGGATGCTGGCTTTGCAGACATGCCAAGGCGGCGGCTTGCCTCTCAAAATTATTTTCTGAGGTTAGTAATTTTTGATAGTCATGAATTAAAGCTTTGTTGGTAAATGGTGCTGCTGCACGCCACAATTCAGGGTTCACCGTACGCCCTGCTGCCCAGCGTTCATGAGCATAGTCAGATAGTTGTTGGCTCAAAGTGGCATTAGCCCGCTGTTCCAGCCCAACAATTTTATATAGTGGGCTGCCGTTGAACACAGATTTTAGTACCAGTTGATTCCATTGTCTTTCATTAAGGTATTTGGCAGGATATGGATTGTCTAATGCGATGGCTTCAAATACATTTTTGATATTGGTGCGTATCCCTTCTGCGGTGCGTAGGGTATAGTCTTCTGCATAAGGATACACGATTAATGATTTGTATAGCGAAACCAGTTCGCCCATGTCGGCAGCACTGAACAGCTTGTTTACAGTTTCAAAATAAGTACCCTTGTCTGTGGTAGGCAAATGCAAAAAAATAATTAAACGAGCAACTTCGTAAGCCCGCATTCCCTTAGGATTCCAACCTAAGCATAACTCATTTGCTTTTTGTATTTGCAATGTGGAAAAAGAAATTTCTTCCTTTTCAAAAAAACGAAATGCTGCACTAAAGGCAATAAAAAAATGACGGGTAGAAAAATCGGTATGTATTGAATTTAACTTCTCTTGTAGCCACTGCTGGGCAGTAGGTGTTGCAGACTGGCTTAATATGGATTGCAAAAATGCTACGATAGATTTTTGTGGTATATGCTGTGGCAATGGATTCATACTTGACTTGTGTTGAAGCATGAATTTATATAAAAATGATGGGATAAAAAATGAGCAAGAACATTGTACACACATCTTTTCATGATAGTCCATTTGAAAAAAAATTACGAATCAAAAGCAATAGAATTGTAATAACCATTGTATATATTTTGTATCAAGATATGTATTTTAGCAAAAAAACTCAGATGCCTACCCAACTAACTACGTCTTTTACATCGTCTATTGACAGGCTACGCCATTTATTAAACGTACACTACATCACCGTATTGCCAAGTGTTGTAGCTGAATTGGGTGGCACTATGAAGGTGCGTTTGCTATGTTCCATCAACCATACTGATGCTTTCCAATGTGGCTTGGTGGCTTTGGGTGAGGGTGCTGCCTACATCAGTATCAATACTAAAAGAATGAAACAACTGGGCTTGAAAGAAGGCGACATGGTTCACGTTGCCTTGCAAAAAGACACTTCAGAATTTGGAATGGAAATGCCCGACGCCCTAGCGGTATTGCTCGAACAAGATGATAGAGGAATGCTTTGCTTTCAACACCTCACTGCGGGCAAGCAACGCTATGTGATACAATATGTAAGCACAGTAAAAAATCCTCAACTGCGGGTAGATAGAGCGATTATGCTTATTGAAAATTTGAAAAAATATCCCTTGGGCAAAGCTTCGTTTAGACAAATTTTGGGGCTGGATTGAGAAATAAGATTATTAAGATGAATACCATACCTTCATAAAACAGCGTAATACTTCTTTCAATAACTAAACCTAGTGGCAAAGAATACATTCCTTCCTGGGGCATTGATACCACTGGCGAAGGTGTAGAATGTTGTAAAACTTAACCACGTACTACGTTCATCGTTTTTCAAACTTTTTCAATACCCTTCTCCCTTCCATATCAAAAGCCTCTAATAGGTATAGTCCTTCTGGCAATGCTGATACGTCTAGGTTTTCGGTGGCTTTGGTTTCTAGTACTTTGGTACCGTTGCTTTGGTAAATGTTTAGTTTGGCTATTTGTAGGTTGGTGCTGATTTGTAGAATTGCGTTGGTAGGATTGGGGTAGAGAGTGAGGGCTGCCGATAGTTCGCTTGCGGTTTCGTTGCCTGTAACCAATATATTTACAGTTTCTGAAAACTGTGGTGGGCATGCTCCATCGTTTACTGCAACTGTGTACATTCCCCTTTCAGTAGCAATGAAAGTTTGAGCATTAGCAGCGAGTATAGCTTCTGCATCTTTGTACCATTGGTTGCCACTAGCAGCAGACGAAGTGAGGGTATTTCCTTGAACTGTTATTACAGGAGTTTTGGGCGTTTTTATTTGTACATACAATGCTTCTGGAATTACTGCTTTAGGTAGAGGTTCTTTGGTGCATTGTACTGGGTAGGCAAATACTACCGAATCTGGTGTGGTGCATGCAAGGCTACTTTTTGCAGAGGTATATATCTTATCTTTGTCTTTTGGGGCAAATGTAAATTTCAAACCTGTACCTATTAATATTTTATTATTGTACCAATTAACTTGTGGCTTGCTACCACCAGCTACTACAAAGGCGCTTAATGTTACGTTGTCCCCTTCGCAAACTTCATATTTGTTAAGGGTCACATTTATACCTAGTATTTGACTAGGTTGTATTTCTATAAACCCATCATTGGCTGCACTAGTGCCAATAGGGCTGTCGCTTTCTATGCGTATGCGATAGCCAAGGTTGAACGAAACCTTCGGTAGCTAATCATGGTCTATCCAAAACTTTCTATCTTTGTCAAAATTACTAAAATATAATTATCATG
>JAAFID010000144.1 GCA_013297765.1 Cytophagales bacterium
AAAGTTTTTATATTGATATCCGTGGCTTCTTTAGCTTTGCTTATGTCTTGTACAAGTATGTACAAATACTCATCAATAAAAAAGGATAAGTTTAAAGAGCAAAAAATTGCACATTTCAATTATATCCCCGAAGAGCTTGCCGAATAATCAAGCTTATTTGTAGGTATATTGAATATAGAATGGTATATAAAACACCTGTTTAATAATTGCTTATATATCATAATCACCAATAATTAAAAGAGGTGTTGCTATACGCTATAAAAAGTTGCTACACGCTATAAAAAATAGTGTAGGCTATTGTGAGTAAGTGTGAGAAGGTAATAACCAAGTTTGGAATTTTTTTTAAGTTTAAGGTCAATTTTTTTATACTTCCAAACTTGGTTTTCTTCGTTCCTTGTTGGTTAAATACCTGTATTTTAAAAATTATTTGTTTTAATTTTACACATTCTAAAGTCTTAATTTGAGAATTAGTGAAATAACACGTAATTTTCCAATTATTAAAAACATCATCCTTATTTTATTGAATCATGTTTCAATTTCCCTTTATTGGTAGTATCATACTATCAAATACTAAAAAAATGATTGTTAGAAAGAAGTTATTTTCCATAGCATTCATGGTATTAATTTTACCATCTATTGCTACATTGAACACTGGATGTGGTAGTTCTAAAAAAGCAAAAGCAAAAGCTGCCGAAGAGGCTCGCATAGCCAAAGAAAAAGAAGAGCGTATAAAACGAGAAGAAGCAGATAGGAAACGCCGAGAGGAAGACGAGAAACAACGTGCATTGAGAGCACCTATTCAAAAAATAGAAGATTATTTTAGAAAAGTATCTACTGCCAGTAATGTAGAAAATGCGAACGCAGCCATAGATCAAGCTATGAATATGTTTTCATCGCCCGATGCACCTGTATTAATCGTAATTAAAAAAACTGGCGATATCATAGATTACGATAGACCAACCTCGGCACGTCAGTATTTTGATTATTTAAAAGATCAAAAGAAAACATTCAACAAAGTAGATAAGCTAGAGTTTGATGAGAAGGGAAAAATTAAAGAAATGATACTTATAACTCAATAATAACTAGTACTAATGAATATAAAAAATAAAGTAACGCTTTTAATCATTTTTATGTGTTTTTTGGCTAGTCTTGGTCAAGCACAATCGCACAAAGACGACGTAGTACCCGAAAGAAAAAAGGCCATCGATTCTTTGGCTTTGGAAAAAGTAAGAGATTTGAGCAAGTACATCAGTATTGTAGGTGATAAAAGTACTCCTTTCTCGGAAGCAAATAGGGTTATTGACCGTGCCTCAGAATTGTTTTCTACTGATGCTGAGATAGGCGTAAGTAGCCTTATCAATAAAGAGATAAAATATTATTCTGTAAAAAAGTATTTTGAGCGCTTGATGGCTTTAAATTATGACAAAGTAAAAATAGATTGGTACGATATACAATATATCAGCGATTTGCAAAAACAACCCGATGGTAAATATGTAGGTGTAATTACTATATATCAACGCTTTGAAGGCTCTATTGGAGATGGTCTCAAATACAAAGATGTAACTAAAAAAGACATTACCATATTTGTAGAAAAGAAAAAAGCTCAAATAGGAGGTCGTATGATTGAATTTTGGGATGTATTGCTTGGAGATATTCGAGTTACAGAAACAAAACCATAGACCAAACAGTTATTTCACCAGTAATTACTCACCATGGTTTTGAAACTACACTTTTGTTTACTAATAATATGTGGTTGGATATCGCAAAGTGCTTATGGCCAGCAAACTATTGGTGCCTGGAAAGACGAAAAATCGCTTTACGCAGAAACTAAGCAAGTAAATCAATTTTTTAGACGATTTAATAATGAAGAAGCGGTGGATGGTACTAGATATTATAATAAAAAAGACAGTGCTTTTCGTGATGTAAAAAATAGACCCAAATATTTGAAAATGATTTTCGACAATGAAAATCCTTCTATTTCAAAAGAAATTAAAAATAGTTTTATAGCAGATGTAACCAATAAAAGTAAACCACAATACCTAGATTTCCACGGGGGTAAATGGTTTGCGGAAGTAAAAACCACTTTTTTTTACAAAGGTAAAGAAGAGCCATTGACAATGTATCTTACTTTGCAAGATGCGAAAGTAGGTACCAAATGGGTAATATCTTCTATTCAATTTAAGGAATATAGGAAGCAATTTGTGAAAGACACTTCAGATGCTAAATATTTTCTACATCCATTAAGCCATGAGGTAGATTTTATGAATATGCATAAAATATTTGAACACAATGCTGCCAACATTTTTGAATATACAGCCCAAGGTTATCAACCTGACCCATTGACACTGTTTATTGAAGATGTAACTAAACACCACCTTAAATTTGTGACCGTCAAAAACGTAAAATTACATTTTTTTCAAATAGATGGTTGGTACTTTGAGCTTTCAGAATTTAACAGAAGTGGTAATAATACTGGTTGGCTTATTTCGTCAATTACCAAAGTCAATGAAAAAGAAAAAGCACAAATGGAACAATTTATAAAAAGTGCCCATGATTGAGCTGATGAAATATAGATTTTTTTTGATTTTGTTGCTTGGTTTCTGGTGTACTAACACCATAAATGCTCAGCAGAAAAAAAACAATAACGTAAAACCCAATACAGTTCAGAAAAAAAGTATAGGTGAAAAAGCACCCGAACAAAATTTAATAACTACCGAAGAATTAGAAGATTATAAAAAAAAAGTACTCAATCTAGTTTCATTTTTAGAATTTGTGCTCAACACTGTTGGCAATGATAGCACAGCAGCCGAAGACAAAGAAATCATCATTAGTCGCAGTTATCTTAAATTTTTCTCTAGCAGCCAAGTGCAGGTAGAAGATGATTTGGATGAACATAGACTTGTAAAAACATATAAACCAGTACAATCATATCTTCAAGATGTGGATTATTTTTTCAAGTATGCTCATTTTGAATTAAATGTAGAAGAAGTTATCCCTTACTTTGAAAATGTATCCCAGCCATATTTTAAAGTAGCCCTAACCCGCTACATCAAAGGTAAAAATGCTGATGGTGATACTGTATTTAATAGCAAAAAAAGATTTATAGAGATTAATTTAGATGTAAAACAGAAAGACATCAAAATAGCCAGCATATATACCACCCCACTCAACGAAGAGGAAGAGCAATTGACATGGTGGAATAGCCTGAGCCAGCCATGGAAAACAATATTTAGAAAAGAAATGGGCGGTGCAGATAGCTTGAACTTAGGGCAAATAAAGCGATTACAAAATACCCAAGAAATAAATATCAGTGGCAATAAAGAAATAATGGACTTATCACCACTGAACAGGATAGTTGCATTAAAATCGCTCAATATTTCTAATACCAATGTGTACGATTTGATGCCGTTGCGTAACCTCACTAGCCTAGAAACACTGATAGTAGATGGTACTTTGGTAAAGAATTTTAATTTGTTAAAATATACTGTAAATCTAAAAAAACTGAGTTTCAACAATACTAAAGTAGATTCGCTACTAGATATATCAAAATTTACAAAATTAGAGGAACTAAGCTGTGCCCAATCGGGAATCATCAATTTTAATTTTTTAAACTCGACCTCTAACTTGAAAAAACTGGACGCTAGTAACAACAGCATCAAAGATTTGAAGCCGTTGGGCAAATTAATAGCAATGGAGCAACTGAATTTGGCCTATACACAAGTGCAGGATTTGGAAGTTTTGGCATCTTTGCCCGAATTGCAAATATTAAACATTTCCAATACTCCAGTATTGCACCTTACACACTTAGAGGGATTAAAAAAATTGAAGAAAATATATTTCAACAATACCAAAATACAAACCTTAGCCCCATTGCAAGCCAATATGGGCATAGAAAAAATGTATTGCGACAATACAGCGATTAGCAAAGAAGAAATTTTGCAGTTTATGGCTACCCATTCTGGCACTCTTGTGGTATTTGAGTCAGGTCAATTGTTAAGCTGGTGGAAGAACTTGACCGAAGCTTGGAAAATGGTTTTTAAAAATTATACAAAACTCGATACCATACCTAGCCTAGATCAATTGGCAAGATTGGTAAACGAACCAGAAATTGATATTTCTGGAAATAAAGATATTGACAACCTAGAGCCGCTCAAGGTCTTTTATAACTTAAAAATATTAAAACTAAAATCTTGTAAAATACTCAATTTAGAGCCTATAAAAGATTGTAAACATTTAGAATTATTGGATATTACTGATAATCAAATAAAATCATTACAACCAATTAAAGGGCTAGCAAATATACAACTTCTTTATTGTGAAAATACTCCATTGGATAGCATTGATATTAATGGGTTTAGAAATCGCAGACCTCAATGTGTAGTAGTTTATAAAACAGCTATGCTTAGAAACTGGTGGATAGACGTTTCTGATGCTTGGCGGTTGGTATTTAAAAAATATGTGCCTTACGAAAATTCGCCTACCGACGAGCAACTGCATACTATGATAGCTTTAGATTCGCTTTATGCAAGCGACAATGGTACTATAAATACTTTGCTGCCCATACAAAAAATGGACCGAATAAGAACTTTAACACTTATCAATTGCAGAATCTCTGATTTGTCGCCACTAAAAACGGTAGGCACATTGCTACATTTGGATTGCTCTAAAAATCCCATTAAAGATTTGATTCCTTTGACAACTTTAATAAATTTAAAAAAATTAATACTTGAAAATACAGGAGTTAGTGATTTAGAACCTTTGGCTACCTTGCAAAATATTGAACACTTGAATTTGGCAGGCACACAGGTAAAGGAATTGGATGATATAGAAAAATATGTATTTTTAAAACAACTAGATATATCCAGCACTGCCATTAGTAGTTTAAAGCCAGTAGAAATCAATACTTCGCTTCGATTATTGAAATGCTACAATACCAAACTTTCAGAAAAGAAAATAGCGAAGTTTAAGACCACTAACCCCAAGTGCGAAGTCGTGTTTTATTAACCGAAATACTTGTGTGTAATGTATGCTTTTGCCTGTAATGTAATTTATTCCACCATTTATGCTCATTTCTCTAAAAAACAAAAAAGCACTTGTAGGCGGAAGCACCCAAGGTCTAGGCAAGGCAGTAGCAATGCAGCTAGCACAATCGGGCGCTACAGTAACATTGATGGCTAGAAATAAAGCAAAGCTGCAAAAAATACGGAGTGAATTGCCCACCCCAGAAGCTCAAAATCACCAATATCTAGAGGTAGATTTCTCTGACTTCACCGCTTTTAAAAATATTATTGAATCTTATTTTGAACATCATGCTGTAGATATACTTGTTAATAATACCAATGGCCCCAGTATGGGTACAGCATTAGAAAAAGAACCTGAAGACTATCAAGCAGCTTTTGACTTGTTGTTTCAAACTGTTTGCCATACATCGCTACTGGCAATACCCAATATGCAAAAGCAAAATTGGGGGCGAATCATCAATATGTCTTCCATTACGGTAACAGAACCTTTGCCGCACTTAGTGCTTTCCAATAGTATTAGAAGTGCAGTAGCCAGTTGGGCAAAAACAATGGCTACACAAGTGGCTTTTAAGAATATTACCATCAACAATATACTTACAGGATATTTTGAAACAGAGCGATTGCTAGGTGTTATGACCCATCAAGCTACTATAAATGGAGGCACTTTAGCAGAAGCAAAAAGCTATATGGAAAGTACAATCCCAATGAAACGGCTAGGTAGTGTGGAAGAGTATGGTTATTTAGCTACATTTTTAGCTTCTGACCAAGCAGCCTACATTACAGGGGCAAGTATTCCAATAGATGGTGGTTTTTTAAAATGCGTGTGAAGGCAACAATGGATAAAGGGGTTTTTAGCTCAAAATTAACTTATTAAATATAAGTTGCATGTGTTTTAAGTCATATTTGAAAAATAGTTAATTCTTTGTTTATTAAATTATTAAATTAAGCATCATTACACGGCACTATTGCTTTTCATTATTCCTTTAATTTAATAAAACAATGTCCATTAATCCAGTTGTATTGACACCTACACCACCAACTACTTATCGCTGGAGAATATGTGCTTTACTTTTTTGCTCCGTTGTTATTCATTATATCGATAGGCAAGCACTTTCGCATGCGGTAGTAGATCCTGTTTTTCTCAAAGATACTGGTTTGATGGGTAGCGATGGCAAGCTGAATAAAGTACTTTATGGCTACCTCGATGCCTCTTTCAAAGTGGCTTTTATGATTGGTTTTTTGTTGATGGGCAATTTGCTAGACCGTATTGGTAGCCGCAAGGGGTTTTCATTTGCAATAGTTACTTGGAGTTTGGGTGGTATAGGGCAAGCACTTGTCACTTCGGCCGCAGGTTTAGGCATTACCCGATTTTTTTTGGGAATAGGCGAGGCTGGCAATTTCCCTGCTTCTATAAAAACGGTAGCAGAATGGTTTCCTCGCAAAGAGCGGTCGCTGGCAACGGGTATATTCAATACAGGTTCTAATGTGGGTATTATCGTAGCACCTTTCTTTATGTCTTTTTTTATGCTTCATTTTTCTTGGCGAGTGGCTTTTGTTGTTTCCGGATTATTGGGGTTGGTATGGGTAGTTTTTTGGTTGCGAATGTATGCTACACCCCAAACCCACCCGAAGGTAAATGCCGCAGAATTGACTTTGATAGAGAGTGATGCTGAAATTATATCTAGTAAAACTCCATGGATGAAGCTATTTCCTATGAGACAAACATGGTGTTTTGCCATAGGTAAATTACTTACCGACCCAGCTTGGTTTTTATATTTAATATGGTTGCCCACTTTTTTCAAAGAAGAACATGGTATAGATTTAAAAAGTATGGTATTGCCCATGATTATTATCTACACTATATCGGCAGTAGGCAGTATTGCAGGAGGCTGGCTATCGTCTAACTTTATTAAAATTGGCTGGTCGGTAAACAGAGCTCGTAAAACTACCTTTTTTATATTTGCATTATGTGCTGTGCCAGCCTATTTCGCCTGTATTACTAGCAATATTTGGGTTGCTGTTCCACTTGTAGGGCTTGCTACTGCTGCTCATGCTGGTTTCTCTGCCAATTTGTTTACCCTTGTTTCTGATACTTTTCCCAAGCAAGCTGTTGCCTCTGTGGTAGGCATTGGTGGGGCGATTGGCTCTATTGGCGGTGTTATAATGTCAGCATTAAGCGGTATTATTTATCAAAATTTTGGCCCAGCACCATTGTTTATATATGGTGCACTAGCATATTTACTAGCACTACTGCTGATGCACTTGCTTAACCCCAAACTGTCGCCTGCGGTACTGGATTCTAATTGAATATGTTACTTTTGCACATAGGATGATAATCAAGAATACAAACATTTCATTGCCCAAAATCGCTGTGCTAGGCTGTGGCTGGCTGGGATTGCCTTTGGCAGAATGTCTAGTAACATTGGGCTACACAGTAAATGGTAGTACAACTACTGAAAGCAAACTGGCATTGTTGAAACATAAGAACATTCATCCATTTCTTATTCATATTACCCCCTTTCTAGATTTAGAAAAGTCTAAAGCGTTTTTCAATGCCGAAATATTAATCATCAATATTCCACCAAAACTAAGGTCTAGAGAAGGTAGTTATCATTTATTACAAATAGATGCCATACTTGATGCAGTAGCACAATCGACAATTCGCAACATTATATTTATATCTTCTACCTCTGTGTATTCAGATTTGAATAGAGAGGTGATAGAAAATGATGTGGTAACAATAAATCAATCCGCTTGTAAAATACTGTTTGAAGCAGAAAGTAAAATACGTGCTTTTAATCACATTCCACATTTGATATTGCGTTGTGCAGGGCTTACTGGTTACGACCGATTGCTGATTAAGCATTTTGCAGGCAAAATAAATTTACCAGAAGGCAACAATCCTGTAAATTTGATACATAGGGATGATGTGATAGGAATTATTTGTGAATTGATACAAAATGACATTTGGAATTATACGCTTAATATTTGTGCACCGCTTCATCCTATTAGAAAAGATTTCTATACACACTTGGCTGAAAAATTCAATTTTGAAATGCCTATTTTTTTAATGGAAAAATCTGATTTTAAAGTTATTAATATAGATAAATTACAGGGGGTAATCAATTATAAATTTAAATATCTTAATCCAATGTTGTTTGAGTATTGATAAAAAAGGGCATGGCTGATAATGTTAGTGTATTCAGCGTGCGGGTTTCGTGGTCGCTTTATTTGCCTCTGCAGCTAAACTTTTCAGTGAGCGTCGATGTTCAATTAAGTCCATTTGCCCTGTTTTTGCTAACTACCTTTTTAGTGGAATCCTTTTATTCCGCTCTTTCAATTGGAAATGTAACACAACGAAATGCACCTCCCAAATCTGAATGCCGATCAAAATTGACTGTTTCTACATTAAACCCTTTTTTTAATAATTCTGCTTTAAGTTGTGTATGCTTTTTTTGAACAACAACGGTTTTTTCGTTGATCACAAAAACATTTGTGCCTAATGCTTTCCTTGTTTTGCTATCTACTTCTATAAAGTCGTATTCACTTAATGGATATGGCAGAGGTAATTTCAACGAACTTTTGTGAATTATTCCTT
>JAAFID010000145.1 GCA_013297765.1 Cytophagales bacterium
TAACTGTCAGCTATCATCAAATTGTTTTTAATAAGCTGGTTCAAGTCGGGAAAGGTAACAAGGCTGGACAGGCCTATAACCTGAATAGCAAGGAGTTCTGATGTCGGTCAATATTGATGCTGTGCTGGTAAAAGCCGAGCAGGAAATGCGGAGACTTCAACAACAAGCAGAGCAAGAAGCCGCCATGATGGTCGCATTACCGCTTCGTTTTACACAGAACATAGAGGCCTTTCGGAAATATATTCCTCACATCTCTGATATGTATGAGGTTTATTCTCCTACACGTCCATTCAGGTTTTTTTGTAATGAAAATGGTCAACCAAATCTTAAATGGCTTGACGATGACGTTGCCATTTATGGGGCTGAACCCTATCTCAGTTGTGAGACACTCGTGAATGAATTCATGGATAAGGGGGCATTATCAAAATTTTCTTTCCACCAGGAAGCGAACCCAATGGGTTCCATCCATGTTGAACACCTCAATAATCTCACTATTTATAAGGATGAGGTATCATCACAAGCAGAGCTCCTTATTAAAGTACCAGATCAAGTTCCCTGTGCATTGATCTTTGGGGTTGGTTTAGGCTATCACCTTGGTTATCTTTATGAGCGTTGCAAAATTAGCTCGTTGTTCTTGTTTGAGCCAGACCTGGATTTATTCTACGCTTCATTGTTCTGCTTCGATTGGGCTCCACTGCTAGCCTATTTGTATCAGGAGAATCTGGGGTTGCACATTCTGTTAGGACAGGATGAAAAAAGTATTGTCAGAGATTTTTCATCGGCGGTTAGTTCTCGAGGCTCTTTCTTGGTTGCAAATGCTTTTATTATGTGGGGGTATCAAAACGATAAAATAAATGAACTTATGAAAACGGTACAGCAGCAATATTATCTGTTAGTGATGGGGTGGGGTTTTTTTGATGATAGCCTGATCGCACTTTCCCATTCTATGCGTAATATTGAACGTGGTGTACCATTTTTTAAGAAAAATAAAAAAATATCGCAAAAACACCAAAACGTACCAGTGTTTATTATTGGCAGTGGCCCATCACTTGATGAGTCATTACCTTTTATTAAAGAGAATAAAGAACGTGCCATTTTGATATCTTGTGGTAGTGCTATATCGGCTTTGCATAAGCATGGGATAACTCCAGATATAGAAGTTCAAATCGAACGAACCAAAGCAGTGTATGATTTCATGGTTAATTTGGATGACCCTGAATACTTACAAGATATTTTGTTTTTGAGCACTGATGTCGTCCATCCAGACTGTTCAACCCTGTTCAAGAAAACAGTTCTTGCGTTCAAGAGTAATGAACCAGGGGTGATGATGTGCCAAACATATTTTTCTGCCGCCAAAGATTTTTCCGCTTGGCAGGCAGTTAATCCCTTTGTTGGTAATATCGGCGTTCATGCACCTATCCAGCTTGGATTTAAAAATCTATACCTGTTTGGTTTAGATAACGGTTATAAGGATAAGAATCACCATCACGCTAAGTCTAGTGCATATTATAATAATGAACTAAATGCTAAGATCTTGACTGAGTTGGTGTGTAGCAACAATGAACGACAATGTGAGGCTAATTTTGGTGGTGTTGTCATAAGTAATGTGATGTATGATACCTCGAGGAGTATCATTGAAGATGTATTGGCTATCAATAAAGATGTACATTGTGCCAATTGTAGTGATGGTGCCAAAATATCGGGGGCTAGACCTGTTCCCGCCGATGACATCGTACTATGTCAGCCTATTGATAAGACTGCTATCCTACATGAAATAACCAATCACCTCTGTGCCCCTTTGTGCCTACCAGTGCAGGATTTTAAAGCATTACTTGATGTTGATTTCTTCAATTATGTTGTCGATAAAATAATAGGCGAATGGCAACATGATTTTTTATCTAGAAATGAGATAAATCAATTGATGCTAAGGCACTTCGGTTATCTTTCTCAGATATCTACAACTAAAAATAATATAATCGCACAAATGTTGAATGGCTCGATGAATCATATGTTCGCTATGTTGAGTTCCATTCTTTACTTGTTTGAAGAGGAAGCAAAAGCATTAGCCATGATGAAACCTGCAATCGAGCTCTGGTTAGGTTTTCTGAAAAAAGCAAAAGATATGTATCCCAAGGCACTTGATAGTGTAGATATGGTTGATAATGAAATAGTTAATTTATATAAAAAGTAAATATATAGTGGCAGGATGAGCTCATAATCTTTTTTTAAATTTTAAAAATGAGTATGAAATATCATCACTGCCACTTTGATTAAAAATCAAGTGGCATATGTTACCTTTTATTTTCATGATGGCAGCTATTTTTAATAAATTCAGCCATGTTGAAGTCAAATTCATCATCAATATCTACAGATTTAAACTTGCTCATAATATAAGCTATAGAACCTTTAGAATATATATCGGACATTTTGCCAACGAATTTTCTATCAAAAATATAAATAGCACCATTTAAGCGATAGTAAGGTTCTAGGTCTTGACTACGTCGATTCGCTGCAGTGGGAAGAAAACCCTCCATGCTTAATTTCGCTGATAGGCGATTGCAATATTGTATAGGGTGCTCAAGTTCGCAAACCGAGATAACGGCCAGCGCATTTTTCATCTCATAAAGTGCCATGGCCTCTTTAATATTATTTGCATCACGCAGGGGCGATGTTGGCTGTAGCAGTGTTACCCTTGACACCCTTCTGTAATGTAATTCAACCCACTCGATCATATGAGTGATTACATCATTGGTTGTTGCGGTATCATTGGCTAGCTGGGCTGGTCGTAAAAATGGCACGGTCGCGCCAGCATTTATTGCGATATCAGCGATGTCTTGAGAGTCTGTGCTCACCAATACCATATCAAATAGCTGACTCTCGAGAGCCGCATCTATCGTCCAGGTGATCAACGGTTTACCCGCCAATGGCAAGATATTTTTATTTGGTAGGCGTTTACTGCCTCCACGTGCCGGAATGATAGCAATATTTAGTGACATTACACTAACCCCTTAATGTCTAGCTGTGCCTTGTTAAAATCATCTATACGGCCAATGTCTAGCCAATATTCATGGAGAGGAAACATTAAAACATCTTGTTTTTTGGCTATCTGCTGTTCCAGCAAAGTAGGCATATCAATATACTTCTGGCTTGGCACACTCCTAAACACATCAGGGCTGACCACGTATATTCCCGCATTAACGAGGTAGCGCTGGATGGGTTTTTCTTGCATCTCTATTATACGATGACCATCACCGCTAATGACCCCAAATGGGATCTGATGTTCATAATCACGAACACACATGGTGGCTGCTGGCTGATATTTATTGTGAAAATCGATCAGTCGTTCAAAATCTACCGTAGTTAGAATATCACCATTGATCATGATGAGTGGCAAGGTTGGTATATCGGTAGGTAGTAGACCTAGGGCTCCACCTGTTCCTAGTGGAGTCTCTTCATGTACGTAACGAATATTGGCTCCCCAAGCTGAACCATCACCAAAATAGTTGGTGATCTGCTCCGGCATATAGTGGGTGGAGATATAGATATTTTTAAACCCTGCCTTGATAAATCTACAGAGTAGTAGCTCAAGGATTGGTTTTCCTCCTACCTTTAGCATTGGTTTGGGACAACATTCCGTCAAGGGTCTCAAGCGAGTTCCAAATCCACCTGCCATGATGAAAACTGGATTTTCATATATTGGCTTACTTAGCACCCCTTGCATTGTTTCTAATCCAACGACTGTACCTCCCTTCATTAAAGGAATGAATAGAATGGACCTAGAAGCCATGAGCGCAATCAAGACTTTGTTCTCAGTATCAAACTCCGCAGTAATCGGATTAGTATTCATTACCATAGATACACTATCAGATAATGACAAGTGTTTCAGTAGGCCACGACGAATATCACCATCAGTCACCACACCCATTAGGTAATTATCTTGTCTAACGACAAGTGCAACTTTCAAGGATTCTTTATTAATAATCGCTAGGGCATCTAAGATTGTCGAAGATGGAGTCAGTAATAGATTTTTCCATTCATAACTCATTTGTATCACCTTTTTTCTTTATATACTTGCAGAATTTTATTTGTTCAACTTCTTGAAGAAACGTTCGGTACTCTTCCTCACCTGTCCTTTTAAATCCTAAAGACTCAACTGATTTAATTGAAGCGATGTTAGATATCGCAATCCATGCAATGATAGTGTCATATTCAAGTTCAATATATGATAAACCCAAATTTATCATTGTCTTAGCTAAGCCACTTCCTGATTTAGTCTTAGATATACCATATGCGATTTCTATGGCTCTGGTTAACATAATGTAATCAATATAAAGATAGCCTATTGCTTGCTCACCCTCAAATAAAAGAAAAAAATAACGAGTCTTACTATATATAGACTCGATAAAATGGGACCAAAGGATATTCCGATCTGGAACACTATTGAAGCCAGACCAATATATATTTTCTGTTTCAGATTTCAAGTTTAAAAAATCCTCAAAATCAGAAGGTTTAGTTAGTTGAAGAGTGAAGTTTTTATTATTCATTTTCCACCTTACTTATTATGTTGCATATGTGTTTAATTTCCGTGTCAGAATATCTAGAATCTAAGGGGATAGATATTACTCGATCAGATAATGAATTTTTTGACTGCTCTATTGTGGGCCAGTGAATGGCAAGATAAATAGAATTCCTCATTAGTTCATATCTAACATCATCTCGCTTATTTAAAAGTAAAGGTAAAAAACTGGGAAACTCAGGTGATATGCCAATAAAGTTAATTTTTTTCAAGTTCTCTATTGCTGACATTAAGTTTTTTTTTCGATGACTTATTTCATCGTGTATTTTTGAATAAAAACAGCTCGTCAGATAAATGCTTCTACCTTCAGGATGATAAATGTCGTGGCTATCGTTTATCAAACATTCGGCAGTTGAAAAGAGGTCTAAATATTTTTTTTCGTTCCATTTTGAATTGTTAATAAAAGCATGTTTTATTTCTTTCGCTTTATATTTTAACATTGAAAATTCAGGGATATTTTTTTTCGCTATCCTAAATAATGGTTTATTTGAAATGATTTGACTAAAATCAGCTATGGCTGATATTTTTCGCAAACTATTAAAATAACACCAATGGCTTTTTAAATTAACATGTGGACGCTGCACATCAAATACACCATCAATAATCAGAGGCAACGTATTATTATTAGTTGTTTTTTTAAAAGATACAGATTCATGGCCAAAATATTTAACTACATATAGAGCATCGTAATTATCTAAACAACTTGGCAAAAAAAATTCAAAGTCTTCTTGTACATTGTAAAAGTGTATCTGCATATTATATTCATTAAGAATATCAATCACGACTTGGCAAATAAAGTCAGGGACCAGAATACGTTTACCTTGCAACTCCATAGAGAGCAAAGCCCATCTCAAAGATGAACGACCACTATTTGTCACCTCATAAAAAAGGTCATCAGAGTCTATCTCTTGTTCACCACCTATAGGTTTTAAACTAAAATTTAACATCATAGAATCTCTTCGTTTTTAAATTATCTAAATCCACTGTTTTCAGTACACTGACTACTCGTGGAGAACTATTCCCTTGGCCATACGGATTAGTCGTGTTTTTTAAAATATCCATGAACTCTGATGAATATATATACTGGATAGCGTAATAGATTTTATCTTCATCCACATCTACATCAATAACACTTGAGGCTCTGACACGCCCATGTTGACGACTACCAATATTAATAGTTGCAATTTTAAATGACGGTGCTTCCACAATACCACTAGATGAATTACCGACAACTGCATCTACATATTGCAATGCAGATAAATATCTTAACTGTCCCAATGACAAAAAACAGACTGCTTTAGTTTCATTTTTAGTGATGTAGTCATCGATCATCTTATTGAGTAATCGGCCACCGACATCAGCATTAGCTTTAGTGAATATTAATAATGTATCCTCCAGTTTATCTAAACTTCGTAAAATTTTAGATAAATCAATCGCTATCTCAGAAATATCTTTAGTCGTCTCTGGGTGATAGGTAAAGAGGATGTTTCGCGCTTTAAGATTACATCCAATTGAATTTTCAAACTCTGAGCGAGACATCAGTTTCATTCGCATTAAGTTGTCCAAGCCAACTTCACCAACTGTGAATACTCTGTTTGGCTGCTCACCCATCTGTATCACTCGGTGAGTGTACTCATCCATAGCTGTAAAGTGAAGTTGTGACAACTTAGTAATGGCATGGCGAATCGTTTCATCTATGGTCCCTTCAGTTAGCTCACCCCCACTCAAGTGTGCAACAGGAATACGAGCAATATTGGCAGCCGAGACTATAGGGATAAGCTCATAGCGATCACCTAATACTACAATAATATCTGGATTTAACTCATCAAATGCTTCAGCAAAACTAATTTGAGCCAGTCCCATACTTTTACTGACACCTATAGGTGTATCTGACGATAAGAGTATTTCAATTTTTTTGTTAACAGCAAAACCATCTCCTTCAATTTGCTGATTCGTCAAACCAAATTCTGGAGAAAGGTGGGTGCCGGTAGATATGATTTGTAATTCAAGATCACTATCAGCTTGGATATCCTCTAACAGGCACTTAAGTAACCCATATTCCGCCCGAGTGGCAGTTACTACACAGATCTTACGCATTAGATCAGCTCCCCCTCACGGTAATTTTTTTTCGCTATCGACCCAACAACTTCATCCCAACGAGCTGCTGAGATACCATTACCAGGGCGCTTAATTTCCAACATATCCGCACTAATTAGTGTACCAATAGGAATATTTATTCTTGCAATAATGCTTTTCCTGACAATATTTCGATTTAATTTTTCTGCTTTAGTTGGTATTTTCCAACCATCACCCAGTGCTCTATCGATATTTCGAATAGCTGATACCATATTGGCCAATTCAGAAGGTTCCAAACTTGCCTTATGATCGGGACCTTGCATGGTTTTATCTAGGGTGAAATGTTTTTCAATTACTTTCGCACCAAGAGCGACTGCTGCTATTGGTATTTCGATGCCCAAGGTATGATCTGAATAACCAATAGTCACTCCTGGAAATGCATTTTCAATAGTTGTCATCGCTCGCAGATTCACATCACTAGGTGAAGTAGGGTAGTCTGTTGTTGCATGAAGAACAGTAATATCTGACAAAGGAATCCCCGCTTCACTTAACGTAAGAATTGCATTCTCTACCTCCGATAGATACCCCATACCGGTAGATAAGATAACGGGTTTACCAAAACACGCAATGTGACGAAGAAATGGAATATTGGTTAGTTCACCAGAGCCAATTTTAAATATGCTTTGCAAATTATTTAGAAATGTTGCACTTTGCTCTTCATCTGGCGTAGACATAAAAATAATATTTTTTTCATCACAATATTCTTTAAGCAAGATGAAGTCGGAGTAACTTAGTTCCAACCGTTTCAGCATTTGAAACTGAGTTTCCTCTCGCTGGGTATTTTCAATCTGGTAGTTCGCCATTCTTGCGTCTTCAGTTACTAGTAATTCAGTTTTCCATGTTTGAAATTTTACAGCATCAACGCCGGCATCAAAGGCCACATCGATCAATTTTTTTGCTAAGTTGATGTCACCATTATGGTTCACTCCAGCCTCTGCAATAATAAAAGTATTGCTCATCATGTGTTCCTCTCAGCTCTGTATAGCTGGAATAATTTCGGAGGTTGTACTCCTTGATTTTGTTCACACCAAATTTGGTTTAACATCTGGCGTTTTTTTGGCATGAAATCCAAGCCTGCAATATAAAAGGGGGCGACTAATGGCGAGAACTTAGACTTAAATAGAAACAAGTTATCATCTGGAGATGAAGTCCTTCCTCCTCCTAACATCATATATTTGCATCCCTGCTTTTTCGCAAACTCAAATGCAGCATCAAGCAGCAGATAATTACCATTCTCTTTAACAAACTCTGGGTTATTGGCTGAAAGATGATAATAAGCAAGTTCTTTACTACACATAAAAAAACCAATGGATGCGTAAATGTTTTCTTTTTTAATAGCGAGGAGGGATACTCCCGCTAAATTCATCAACTCTTTGAAGTAATCTTCTTTAAAGTAGAAAAAATCGCTCGCGGAATTTTTTTTCATCGTCAGGTAATACATACCAATGAAGTCATTAAGGCTTACATCTTCAGTTTCGACTAACAAGTTTTTTTCTGCTTTTCTTACAATGTTTCTTGTCGTTTTTGAATATATATTGCGACGCTCTGTTATCGTTTTTTTTAAATCAACAATAACTACTTGTCGCTCAGGAAAGTGCATGTCAAACAGCATGCTTTTATCAGCCATACTGTTAAATGGATGAAATCGGATAAATTCACATATAATGTGATGCTGCTTACAGTATTCTCTGTATGCAGTGAAGGCATTTTGTAAAAATTGCTCATCCATACAGTTAGAGATAGGACCTCCATACCCATAAGGCGTTTCTAAATCATACAGCTCCTCATCTATTTTTACTCCTGCAACATTCATTATTCGGCGTTTCAACGCACTAAATTTTACGGAGTGACATCCTTCTTCATAGAGAAAGTGAA
>JAAFID010000146.1 GCA_013297765.1 Cytophagales bacterium
CTTTCTTTGGACGGACAGGAGTAAAAATACAACACATTTTCCATTTAGGGAGAAGGGGGCAAAAATACCGCCTCCTCTCTTTAAAAAATGATTGTTTTTTACAACCCTAAAAAGTTGCATTTATTAGTTGAATCCAAGGATGATAAAGGTTGCCTAGGTGCCCCTGATATTATTATCGAGATAGTTTCTCCATCCAGTATCAAGCACGATGTAGAAACAAAATTTTCCCTATATCAAGAGGCTGGAGTTCAAGAGTATTGGATTGTATTTCCTAGCGATAAAGCAGTGCAACAATTTATATTGACAGAGGAGAAATACATTTTAAAAGGAATTTATACCCAAGATACTGTGCTTACAACGTCTATTTTGCAAGGTTTTCAGTTGAATATTAAAGAAGTTTTTGAAAATTAAAGGGTGTGTATTTTATCAATACTTCACCCCTAAGCTAGAAAAGTCTATAAGCACCAGTTTGCTACTTGCTAGTTTTTTTAGCTCGTCGGTAAACCCATTTTTGGAAAATAGGGCATAGGTAATTTTCGGGCTTTTTACTTTTCCCCAGGGTTGTATGCTTTTTGATTTTGTAACCAAGGCATCGTAAACTTCTCTGCCAGTTGGCTGTTCTTGCCACTTACATTCGCCATATAGAATATCTTTACCATCTTCGCTTGTAGCAACTATGTCTATTTCTATGTTGGTTTCCCAATGGCTACCCATTAGGTTGTAGGTAGCTCCAAACCAAACAGGTATCATACTGCGGCATATATTTTCAAATATGAGTGATACATATTGCGAAAATTCAGTTTTAATTTTATCCATCACCCACTCAGTTTGCTCTAGTTCTAGAAAACTTTGGTAAGGAAATACATAGCGAAACCAAAACTGCATGTAATGGTCTTTGATAAAGTATAAGCCTCGCTTACTTTTCTCTGGGTTGCTTTCGGTAATAGGTACTCGACGCTCAAGTAAATCAAGGTCTCGCAAGGTTTCTAAGTACGGTGTAAGTTTGGAAGAAGGCACTTCCATACGTTTGCATATATCACTCATTTTATGTGCACCACCTGCAATGGTTTTTAGCAAACCAAAGTAGTTGATGGTTTCTCGCACTTCATCCATCAACAAAAATTTAGCATCGTTGTATAGAAAAGAATCTTTGGCCAAATAGTGTTGTAAAATGTTGGTAAATATATCTTTATCATGGTTCAGTAGTTCTATGTATTTTGGAATTCCTGAAGTAATGGTGTAAAGCTCTACTAGTTTTCTAGCATCGGAAATGTTAGGGAAAAATTCACTAAAATATTTAAAATGAATGTTTTTCAAATGGATTTGCGAGGTTCTTCTACCATACAGTGGGCTACCATAGCTTAATATGGTGCTGTGAATCATACTTAAGGAAGACCCACAAAGTACCAGCATGATATTTTTTTCTTTGAGCAATGTATCCCAGTACCGTTGCAGCATGCTAGGAAATGCTGGGTTTACCATGGCAAGGTATTGAAATTCATCAATGATAAGTATGGCTTTGGTCGTAAAATCCGTGCGTTGGGCATAATACTCCATGGCTTTATCCCAATGGGCAAATGACACGTCGGATATGAAAGTATCTCCTTGTTTTATAGATACTAATTGTTTGAATTTATCTATTTGTTGTTGCTCACTTTCTTTGTCGGCAAAGTAATAAATGGTGTTGGGGTATTCTTTTACAAATTCTTTTAACAATGTGGTTTTGCCTTGTCTTCTACGACCATACACGACAACGAAAGAGGATCCTTGTCTTTCATATTCGTTGCGTAGTGTTCTGGTTTCGCTATGTCTGTTTATAAATTTCACTTCACAAAGATAATCTAAATTATGATAATTTAAAATTAAATTATAAATATTATAGATTATGATAATTTAAATTATTACTATTTTAAAATGATTTCATTATTTAAATTAAAATATTCATAAACAGAGTAAAATATTGTTTTTATTCTATATATTTTGTGTTAAAAATGGGCTTTTATTCGTTTATTTATAAAGTTGTTTATTAATCCTTATTTGCTAATTTTTTCTTAGAATATAGGTTGCAAATTGAATAAATTGTAGTCGAATAACTTTACTTATGGTTCAGAAAGAAAAAGAAAATACCAGTTTCAATACGGTTATTGAAAACTTAAATCCGCAGCAACTTGCTGCGGTAAAGCAAACTGAGGGGCCAGTATTGGTGCTAGCTGGGCCGGGTACAGGCAAAACACAGTTGTTGGCCGCACGTATTGGCAACATACTTTTATCGACCGATGCACAGCCACACAATATCTTATGCCTTACTTACACAGATGCTGGCACCGTTGCCATGCGACAACGCTTGCAATCATTTATAGGGGCAGAGGCTTATAAAATTCATATTTATACTTTTCATTCTTTTTGCAATTGGGTGATTCAAGAAAATCTCGAACACTTTGGTATTCGTGACTTGCAGCCGATTTCAGAAATTGAAACTATTGAGCTTTTTTATGAATTAATTGATGGCTTCACAGCTCAGCACCCATTGAAAAAATATACTGGAGAAATATATGGTGATTTGCACAGGCTCAAGGCTTTGTTCCAAACTATGAAAGCAGAGCATTTTTCAGTAGCCTATTTGCAATCGGCTATAGATGATTATGTGGCTGGGCTAGCGTTTAGAGACGAATATATCTATAAAGTAAATGGTAAAAATCATAAAAAAGGGGACGTCAAACAAAAAGATTTAGATAATGAAAAATCTAAAATGGACAGGTTGCGGGCTGCCGTGGGAGAGTTTGATACCTATCAAAAAATGATGCACGAGCGAAAACGCTACGATTTTGCAGATATGATAGATTGGGTGATTAAAGCATTTGAAGAAAATGATACCTTACTGGGCAAATACCAAGAAAGATTTTTATACACCTTGGTAGATGAATTTCAAGATACCAATGGGGCACAGAGTAGTTTGCTAGGGTTGCTGACCTCGTATTGGGAAAGTCCCAACTTGTTTGTGGTAGGCGACGACGACCAAGCAGTGTATGGGTTTCAAGGGGCAGAGCTGAAAAGAATAAATCAATTTGTAGAAACATATAAAAAAGATTTGTCGGCTATTGTATTGGCTGACAATTACCGCTCATCGCAGTTGATACTAGACGCTGCTGCAGCAGTTATTAGCAACAATAGAGAACGGTTGATACATGATGAAAATTTGATTACAAAACTAGGTGAAATATCTAAAACACTTTATGCCTCAAACCCCTCTATAGCAAGTCTATCGACTACAGTTGCTGTGCGAGAATACCTGAATAGCATACATGAAGCGGCAGGAATTGTAAAAGAAATACATCATACCAAAGAATTGGGCAAAAATCTCAATGATATTGCTATTATATACCGCAATCATAGAGATGTAGAAAGTATTATTGCGGTGTTCAACCATCTCAAGATTCCCTATAACACTAGACGGAAGGTAAATATTTTACACGAGCCATTAATCAGAAAATTGATTCATGTGTTGACCTATTTGCAAGATGAAACGGAGCGAATAGGTGGTGGTGAACCCTTGCTGTTTGAATTGATGCACTATCATTTTTTCGATATTGCCGCCAAAGATGTGCTGGCTATAGCCAAAGAATATAGCCGCAGGCAAGACAAAGAAAACAATACTTGGCGTAGCATAATTGCTAACAAAGAAAAGCTATTTCAGATGGGGCTATCAAGTGCTACAGCCATATCTGCACTAGAGCGAAACCTTGCCCAGTGGCAACTAGATTTGTTCAATGAAACTTTGCAGGTGGTATTTGAAAAAATCATCAATGAAGGCGGAATTTTGGCGAGTATTCAAGTGCACCCCAATAGATTTTGGCAGGTGGAAATATTGAATTCTTTTTTCAATTTACTAAAACAAGAATCTATAAAAATTCCCAATCTTACGCTGTCTCAATTTTTAAGCACCATTGATAAAATGCAAAAAAATAATTTATCAATAGATGTAGAAAAACTAGTGCATAATGAAGAAGGTGTAAATTTGGTTACTGCCCATTCTTCTAAGGGTCTAGAGTACGAAACTGTTTATTTGATCAATGCCGAAACAAAATCTTGGGAGAGCAAAAGAAGTTCAAATATGAATTTTAGATTACCCGATACCATTGAAAAAAGTAGCGAAACCAACAAGGAGGAAGAGGAAAGACGTTTGTTTTATGTAGCAATGACAAGGGCAAAGCGAAATTTATTTATTTCGTACCCAAGGATGAAACTGAAAGACAATGCCATGGACAATAGTACTGTGACCAAGTCTTTGTTTGTGTCTGAATTGATGGAAGAAATGAATTTGGCAATTGAACACATTGCATTGAGTGAAGACGATATCTCCAGATTTGTATTACAAACGCTGGAAACATCGGTGCTAGACGACAATTCTATAGAAAAAAATCATTTGGCAGAGATGATGAAAAATTTTAGAATGAGTGCCTCTACGTTGAATAAATACCTAACCTGTCCTGTGAAATTTTATTATGAAAATATTTTAAAAATACCTGAGGCACGCAGTGCTTATGCAGGTTTTGGTAATGCGGTACATTATGCATTTGAAAAGTTTTTTTCAGAAATAAAAGCCGACCCCGAGCATAAAGTGCCAGAAGTGCAGCATTTGCAACGTTTCTTTGACTATGGCATGAAGCGAAATATGGGTAGTTTTACCGAAAAAGAGTATAAAAGCAGACTAGAATATGGCAAGCAAATTTTAGATGAATATTACCAAGAGTATGCGAATAATTGGGGTAAAAATGTAGTGTTAGAATACCGCATCTCTGTAGCCACAGCCGATGGAGTGCCCATCACCGGGGCAATAGACAAAATAGAAATGGAGGGGAAAGCCCATCATGTGGTTGATTACAAAACAGGAAACCCCGATAATGCCAAAGAAAAATTACAGGCTCCAAACGATAAGCATCCCAATGGTGGCGAGTACTGGAGACAAATGGTGTTTTATAAAATACTGCTAGAAGCCGATAAAACCCACCAGTGGAATATGGACAGTGGTACATTTGATTTTGTGCTAAAATCTAAAACAGGCAATCAATATTTACAACAAAAAATTGTCATTAACCCAGAGCAAGTAACGCTTGTGAAGCAACTGATTTCAGAAGTTTATGGCAAAATAAAAAACCATCAATTTTCTGAAGGTTGTAAGAAACCAGATTGCCGTTGGTGTAATTTTCCTAAGACGATAGTAGCTTGAAGAATATAGAATTAGTTTACGAGGTGCGGCTCTTTCAATAAGTGTAATGTTTGAAATCTAAAAATAATGTAAATTAGCTACATAAATAATAGTCTATATTATGGGAGAATCATTAAGTATAGCTGACATTAAAGGTCTTTATCCAAACGAATGGGTGCTATTGGGAAACCCAGTGATGGATGAAAGCAAAATTGATATTGTTCAAGGTATTCCTTTATTTCACAGTAAGGATAAGAAAGAAGTCTGCTACTTAGGAAGAGAGAAAATATCTGATTTTAAGAAAATAACTTTGTTTTACACCGGAACATTTCGATCTACAAGAAAAATTACAGGCATTTTTAATAGAATTAATAAAAGTGACCTATAAATTCAAAAGAGAATCGGAAAGTGGTTTAATACTGGTCAATATTGAAATTGATTACAAGTATGAATTAAAAATGATATTAGACACAGGAGCAACCAATACAACTGTAGATAGCAATGCTTTGTACTTATTGGGCTATGATTTGAAAGATAGTATAGGTGTTGTTGAGATTGAAACAGCTAATGGTATTATTGAAACTGAAATTTTTGAGGTAAATGCTTTTGCCTCTTTAGGGATGCTTCATGAAAAATTTCAAATACAAGTTTATGATTTTATCGCACACGGTATATTTTCTGAGTACAATGGCTTACTTGGTTTAGATTTTTTTGAAGGAACTAAATTTTGTTTAGACACTCGTGAAAATTTAATTTCTTTGTCATAAATAAAACGATTTATTATATAATTTAACTTACGACTAAAACACCTTACAGAAATACACATCATTTTATGAATACTACATTAAATAATTTTACAAAGATAGACGAGGCTACAAAACTTAAGATTGAGCGTTGGCAATCATCAGCATTTGACACAGAAACTAGAGATAGCATAGCCGCTATGCTTGTTGAGGGTAAAGAAGATGAATTGATAGATTCTTTTTACAAAGATTTAGAATTTGGCACAGGCGGACTTAGAGGCATAATGGGCGTTGGTACCAACCGAATCAATAAATATACGATTGGTATGGCCACGCAAGGGCTTAGCAATTATTTAAAAGCTAGCTTCCCCAATGAAAAACTGAAAGTAGCCATAGCCCACGACAGCCGCAACAACAGCGATTATTTTGCAAAAATTACTGCTGAAGTATTTTCTGCCAATGGCATTGAGGTTTATTTTTTCAAGGCTTTACGCCCTACACCAGAGTTGTCTTTTGCCATACGCCACTTCGGTTGCCATAGTGGAGTAGTGATTACAGCATCGCACAACCCTAAAGAATACAATGGCTACAAGGCCTATTGGAATGATGGTGCACAGATGGTGGCCCCGCATGATAAAAACGTGATTGCAGAAGTGCAAAAAATAAGCAGTGTGAGCGAGGTAAAATTTGACCGCAACGATTCATTAATCACTATTATTGGTGAAGAAGTTGATGCTGCCTATTTGGAGCAAATCGTTGCACTTTCTATTTCCAAAGAAGCTATTGCTAGGCAACACGATTTGAAAATTGTATTTACACCTATTCATGGTACAGGCATTACTGTAGTTCCGCAAGTATTGCAAAAAATGGGCTTTACCAATGTGGTGGTAGTCGATGAGCAAGCAACGCCCAATGGGAATTTCCCTACCGTAGTTTACCCAAACCCAGAGGAAGCAGATGCCTTGAGTATGGCGGTAGCCAAGGCAAAAGCATTGGATGCCGATATCGTGATGGCTACCGATCCCGATGCCGACAGGGTGGGTATAGCGGTAAAAAATCATCATAACGAATGGCAATTGCTGAACGGCAATCAAACAGGCGTACTGTTGCTAAACTACATGATAGAGGCATGGAAAGCCGCTGGCAAATTAGATGGAAAACAATATGTGGTAAAAACTATAGTAACCTCTTACTTGATAGACAAAATTGCTGAAGCCAATGGTGTCAAGTGCTACAACACCCTTACAGGATTCAAATACATTGCAGCTAAAATAAAAGCATTAGAGGGCATAGAGAAGTTTATAGCGGGTGGTGAAGAAAGTTACGGCTATCTAGTAGGTGATGCCGTGCGTGACAAAGATGCTGTTGCGGCTTGTGCCTTTATTGCTGAGCTGGCTGCCTATACCAAAGACAAAGGGGAGACCATATTTGATATGTTGAGAGAAATATATCTAAAATATGGCTTCTATAAAGAAAAATTAATTTCCCTTACCAAAAAAGGAAAAACTGGTGCAGAAGAAATTCAACTATTGATGAAGAATTTACGCACTAATCCACCTGCAACCCTTGCAGGCTCTAGAATTTTGAAAATGATGGATTACGACAATCATCAAGAGAAAAATTTGATTGATGGAACTGTAAGCACGATTGATTTGCCAAAAGAAAATGTATTGCAATTTGTGACAGAAGACGGTACACTTATTTCGGCTAGACCATCGGGTACTGAGCCTAAAATTAAATTTTATATTAGTGTAAATACCAGCTTGAGTTCGGTAGCCGCTTTTGATGAAACCGAGCTTTTGCTTGATGCCAAAATAGCTCAAATTGTAAAAGATTTAAACGTATAATCTTATAGTTTCTGCATTGCTCTAGCACTTATGTCTAGGGCAATGCAGATTTTTTTATCGCATGAATTCAGTAGAAAAAAACACCGCTTTCATCAAACAAAAGGCTACTGAATTAGGATTTTTGTACTGTGGTGTTTCTAAAGCTGATTTTTTAGAAAATGAAGCCCCTCGACTGGAAGCGTGGCTACATCAAAAAAAACATGGTGAAATGGGTTGGATGGAAAACCATTTCGACAAGCGGCTTGACCCACGTTTATTGGTCGATGGGGCAAAGTCGGTAGTTACTGTGTTGCTCAATTATTTCCCCCGAGAAACATTGACTACTGAAAACAATTTTAAAATTTCCAAATATGCTTATGGTATCGATTACCACTATGTCATCAAAGAAAAATTGAATGCCT
>JAAFID010000147.1 GCA_013297765.1 Cytophagales bacterium
CAAATGATGTTCCATTTTCACCTTTGTCTATTACCTTGGGGTGACCAGGTATCAGTTGTGCTACCTCGCCCGAAAAAGTAATTTGGGTAGGTTCTTTGGTTTCCAGCAAAGGCAATTTGTCTATCATTTTGGTGATAAATCTTGATTCTTTTTTAAAATTCAAATCCAATCCCCAAATGCTATTGCTACTGGGCTCGTCGCCCACATTGGTACGGGTTATTTGTGGCGATTCGGTTTGGTGCAAAAATGTACCTCCTAGGTTGATATCGTTGTTTACCTTGTAATCTAGCCTTGTGCCTAAAAATGTTTTCCTTCTAAAATTAAACAAATCTTGTTTCTCATATTTTACTCGTATCTCTTGCCCAGAAGCCAGTATCCCTTGGTTGATTATTTTTACCCTAGCCATACCGTAATCTACTGTAAAATCGCTACCCTCTACCAGTTGATTGC
The DNA here is from genome assembly GCA_013297765.1 of Cytophagales bacterium. Classification (GTDB taxonomy): domain Bacteria; phylum Bacteroidota; class Bacteroidia; order Cytophagales; family Cytophagaceae; genus REBA01. The sequence goes on from JAAFID010000147.1 coordinate 451, forward strand.
TTCCTGCAAAAACACTTACAGAACCTGGGGCAATATTAATACCTTGCAACTGAATGTCGCTAGAAGAGGTAGATTGCATGCGGCCTTTCAGAAAAAATTTGTTTTTTGAGGCAAACTGCTGCATTACGTTTCTAGGGTTGCCATACAGTTCATTAAAAATATATTTGTCACGAATAGTTTGTGATTCTTTTTTAAGTATTGTATCCATCTGGCTACCAAATGGCTCGAGTACTGGAAATATTACTCTTCCGTACCTAGAGTCTATAGTAATGTTCTCTACATAATCAAAGTTGCCATCGCTTGGTGGATCATTGTTAGGGTTTAAGCGGTCAATACCAAGGGCTTTTATTAAGGAAATTCTTTGACCAGTACTCTGTAAGTCTTGTAAATAGGGTACATCTTGCCCGGTCACATCATCTTTGTATATCACACGTAGTTGAAAACCATCTCTAGACACTTGTGTGGCTCCCAATGAGTAAATATTCCTCATCATCAATTTCCAAGTAGGTAGTTTGGTCACATTGCCCAAGGGCTTTATTAATTTTAATACAATGGCTTTGCTCACCTCTCCTATACTATCGTTTACCACTTGATCGCCTACTACCTCTCCTACTTTTAGCTTTACTGTTTTGCCTGTCCAGTCGGTATAAGAGTATTCGTATGCTACGGCAAGGATGTCATTGGCTGTTAGTGGTGAATTAAGCGAGATATAGCCTAAATCTGGATTGAACTGATAGTCTGTAGGCTGTAACATTCTTGCCGATTTCATTACTTGGAAATCGACACCATCTACAAAACAACTATCACAACCTGGATTTAAATTTTTCAAAAAATCAGGAATCATTGATGGGTCACGGCGACTCATGTCTTTGCTAAAAATATTGAATTTGGAATTTGTCAAGTCATTGGCCAATGAATCGGTTGTGGGCGTTACCCTTATGGTATCATTTGGATTGCCCGTTTTTAAAAATTTTCGATAGGGTTGGTTCTCTCCCAAATCCAAATAGGCCACAATATTTTTATTGTATTGTGTATTGTTTACTCTATTGGTTACATACACATTTACCCTTGTCACTTTCACGCCACTGGCCAATGCAGGGTAGCCCGCCAAGCCTCTTTGATAATTGGTTCTAAAAAATTGCCCTAAAAAGAAATGTCGCCCTTCGTCGTAGCCATCGGCACGAATTTCAAAATCTCTAGTTTGCGACCCTGCTGGCAGTTTTAACTCTTCAACCTTTCCCCGCTGGCTAGAGATAACCGAGGTAACACCCAATCGCCCAAATTGCATTTTAGTTTTGATACCAAATAAATTTTGAGCACCAGTAATTAAGCTGCTGTTCAGTGGCATACTTACAAATCCTGCTTCTATTTTTTGCAATATATCGGTATCAAATCCTGTATATTCTAGCTTTATATTATTCTGAAATTCAAAAGTAGCCTTCGTATCCCAGTTGGCAGTAAGTTTAAGCTTTTCGCCTATTTTGCCCACCACGTTCATGCTTATTTGTTGCTCAAATTCAAATCCCCCATTGCGTTGCTGCGGCACTGGTATTGCAGGATTATTGACCCGCTGCCAACGCCCGCCAAAATCAAGGGTAACCAATCCATTGGGCTTGATATCTACAAAATTACTTCCAAATGGCCCTTCCAATCCTTTCACTGGTATGCGTAAAGTTTTAAGTGCATTTTTTATATTCACGCCTTCTTTTGACCCAGCCACGCCACCATCTTGTTTACTCTTCCAATAGTTGCGAATAGATTCTTTGTCTCGGTATTTTTGGTATTCTTCAAATGTCATGGTCGAGGGAGTACGGTAATCAAGCTCACCTACCTTTTCTTTGATGGTATAATTTTCATGATTAGAATCTACCTCTACCTCGGTGGTAATGTTGCTAGGATTGCCTAGCAACAGAGGGGATTTTGATGGAGGGTTGGCAAATGGGTCGCCATACCTATCATCAATATATTGGGGAGAGCGTTTTGATTTTTTCTTAGGTTTTGTACTGTCTTCTGGTGGCAATTGTGCCGTGCGAGGTTTATTCCTGTAGGTGTGTTTGCCACTAGGCTGTGCCATGGAATACCATGTAACCATAGAAAGCATGATGCCCAAAAAAATGAATATATTTTTAATCGAGTATGACAATTTGAATACTAAATTTGACGTGGCTTAATGGTTTGGTATCTAGATTTATTCCCCAAAAAAATCTGAAAAAATCTGGATGGGGTAGTGATAAAATAATTTATGCCGATTTGAGTGCGTGTTTGATTAATTGTTCTAGTGCTAAACCGTTGCCTTCTCGTTTTAATATGCTATCTATGTTTTTTTCTGCCACCGCTTTGGCTATACCCAGCGTAACCAATGCAGCTAACGCTTCACTACGTACTTTATTGTGTGCAAATGCTACAGGCCTAGTATCAGTAACCGTTGCAAAGTTATCTTTCTTCAGTTTATCTTTCAATTCCAATATGATTCTTTGAGCCGTTTTAGCACCTATTCCCTTCACCCCTTGAATGGTGCGAAGGTCTTCGCTCACTATTGCCTGGTGCAACTCTTCAGGAGGAAGCGACGACAGCACCATCAATGCTGTACCTGGCCCTACACCACTGATGGATATCAATTCCATAAATAATCTTTTTTCTTCTGCTTCTACAAAGCCATACAAGGTGTGGGCATCTTCTTTTATACTCAAATAGGTATGTAACCGAATCGCTTCTTCATTTTTGATAGCACCGTAAGTATTGAGCGAAATTTTTATTTGGTAGCCAAGCCCCCCAGCGTCAATCACTACCATGGTAGGATCTTTATGGGCAAGCTTGCCCTGTATATATGCAATCATATTGTTAGATGAGCGAAAAGTAACTTATTAGTGTCTAGCCAAACTATACCAATATCAAATATAATATAAATTAAAATCTGTATGGAAATTTGTTTGGTCGATACCTTGACTTTTATAGTTTTTGCTGTGCTTTTATTCATCACTTCATTATAAACACATTTTCTAAACAGTGTTTATTTAATCTTTTTTATAATTATATTTAGGAATTACATTATTAATTCCCTACCCTGATTTATGAAAACAAAAAACTATATAATAGCTTTTGTTATTATGCTTTGCAGTGTTCATTCACTAGCACAAATGCGTATTGTATGCATTGGCAACTCCATCACTCAAGGTTCTGGTACTAAAAAATTCGATGGCAGCTGGGAATACAGCTACAGACCTTGGCTTTGGGACAAATTAAAAACCGACGGATTTAACGTAGATATGGTTGGCTTTCATGCCAATTATTTTGGCGAAGACAGTCAAAATCCCGCAATCTTCCCTAGCAATAATGGGGTTTTTGATAGAGATAATGAGGGGTATTATGGAATAAATAGTACCAGTTTTCTTAATGGGGAAAATTCTTCTATTTGGACAGGAAGTTCACTACCAAAGTTTAGCGACCGTATCAATGACCCTATAAAAGGTTATACACCCGATTTTGCATTGGTGCACTTAGGCACTAACGATGCCGACTCTACGGCTGCATTGCTTAATTTAACTAAAAATAACATTAGAGAAGTAATAAAGGTGTTAAGGGCAAAGAATCCCAACGTCGTAATCTTACTTGCAAAACTAATTACCGTATGGAAAAAAATTAATCCAGAAGTAGATGGCATGTGTGCAGAACTTACTACACTTGCATCCCCTGTGATAGCAGTAGATTTAGCTACTGGTTTTATCAATGACCCAGGCCTTTCTGGAACAATGACCTACGATTGGGTACACCCCAATAAGCTAGGGCAAATAGCGATGATGAGAGGATGGTACAAGGCTCTGATAGCAAACTTGAATGATAAAACAAAGCCAACCATCATCGAGAAACTAGCCATTTCAGATGTTAAACAAAATAGTGCAAATCTCACTTGGGATTTGGCAACAGATAACTACGGAGTAAAATCGTATGAAGTATATGCCAATAAACAGTTAGTTGCTACCTTGACCAATAAACCCAAATTTCCTTTAATCTTAAATAGCTTGAGTGCGGGTACAAAATATGAGTTTACAGTCGTTGTAAAAGATTTGGCAGGCAACTATTCTGATGGGGTTTCTGCATTGGCTACAACTAGCGGTATCAACAGTACAGAAGCTAGTGCAAAACTAGAATCTATACAAATTTACCCAACCATTACCTCTGGCAAAATAACGATAAATGGTGCAAAAGGATGTACCGTTCAATTGGTTAATTCATTGGGCAATAATATACTCAATCAAATGGTAGTAGATAATGATACTGCTGAAATTGAGTTAAAAAATTATATTAGCGGGTTTTATTATTTACAAATACGAGACAACGACATAGTAAAAATTGTTAAAGTAGTTTTGCAAAAATAACTTGTTACCAAAGATGTTTTTTAAAAAAAGAGGCAGATAATATCTGCCTCTTTTTTTGTAGGTACACAATAGCATCTTTCCAATCAAAATGAAGAGAGCCTATAATAAACTTTTATTTTTCCATATAAATAATGGAATAGTTATATTTATTCAATAGTATTATTTTATTATTATAGTATAAATATATAAAGATTATTAAAAAATTAAAAAATATTTTTTTTGATTTAAACACTAAATTACAAGTATATATACGTTTTTTTAAAATCTAATTGTAATTATTTAACAATGAAAATTTGCATTTTATTTATAATTGCCATAGTTTTGAAACGTTATGAAAAAGTCAATCAATATATTTTTTATCTTATTTGCTGCTCTTGCGTTAGGCACCAATTATACTGCTTATTCGCAAAGTGCAAGAATAAATAAAAATAGAATAGGGGTAATCGTTGGTGGAGGTGTTGCAGTCTATAAAGGCGATTTGATTTCAAGAGTTCAAGATTTTACACCACAGGGCAATTTTCTGCTAGGCTTATCGTACCGTTGCAATGGTAATTTTTCATTGCGTTCAGAATTAAATTTATTTCAATTAAATAGTCATAAATCAATTAAAAATAGTGACGCTTCTTTCAAATCTAACAATGCTGAACTTGCTGTAAGTGTTGTTTATGACATATTTAGATTAAGTAAAAGCTATATTCACCGTGCAGAATATACACCATATCTCTTTTTGGGCGTAGGTGTTACGGGTTTTTCTAGCCAGTCCAATCAGCAAACTGCCAATACTGAAAACATGGTACAATCTACTATGGGTTGCACACCCGTCATTCCTATTGGTTTTGGCATCAGGGTTAAAGCGGCTAAATATTTGGATGTAAATATTGAAGCAGGCTATCGCAAAACATTTACCGACAAAATGGATAATGTATGGCCTGGGGCAGGAGAGAAAAATTTATCTTTTCAAGAATTAACAAGTCAAGGAGGCGATGGCACTCCTAGGGTATCCAACACCGATAACTACTTTTTTACGCAAGTAAAGCTAGTGTATTCGCCAACAAAGTTTTTCAAAAAGAAAAAACAAAAAATTAAAGGATTTTCTACCGAACAATTGAAAAAAATTAAATCAACATCGATAGAAATAGCAAAAAGTAAAAAATTAAAAGTATCAAGATAAGGGTTTAAGGTTATTTTTTTAAAGCCGCATCCTGTTTTTTGCCAAGGGGTTAGCAAATATACAGGAGCGGCTTTTTTTATTGCCTACTTTTACTATTTTGCTCTGCTTTGTAGCTTTTAAAGACCTGTTTATATTTATGTTTTCAACATATTTGAAAGCTACAAGTGCCCATAATATCAATATTGATTTGCGTAATGGAGTATCTCATTTTTTAATTGGTTATTTTTGCAAATAAATTTGGCACAATCCATTTTTTGAATAATCAATTTACGAGGTGAAAATAGTTGACTTAATTTCTGTATATAAAAATGATGGTGTGGTACGCACTATTGCAAATGCCCTAGCCAGCAAAACCAGCACAAAACTACACCTACAACGCCTGTACGGTAGTGCCGATGCCCTCATGGCTGTAGCAATTGGTTTAAATGTTGAAAGAAATCACTTGTTTATACTCAACGACAAAGACGAGGCAGCCTATTTCTTCAACGATTTGCAAAATATGATGCCCGAGCAAGAGGTATGTTTGTTTCCAGCATCGTACAAAAAAATATACCAATACGAAGAAACCGAGAATGCCAACATACTACTACGTGCAGAAGTACTTACTAAATTAAGTACCCACCAAACTCAACCTATTTGGGTGGTAAGCTCGCCAGAAGCATTGTCGGAAAAGGTAATCAACCAACAGTCGTTGGTAGCAAACACATTTCAAATAAAAGTAGGCGAGAAACTAGACACCAATTTTCTAACGGAGTTGCTCATCAGTTATGATTTTGAGAAAACAGATTTTGTATTTGAATCGGGTCAGTTTTCGGTGCGGGGTGGTATTATTGATATTTTTTCTTATGCCAATGAGCTGCCCTATCGCCTAGAATTGTTTGGCAACGAGGTAGAAAGTATCAGAACATTTAACCCCAATACACAAATTTCGGAAGAAAATTTAAAGCAGTTTTCTATTTTGCCCAATGTACAAACAAGGTTGTTGCAAGAGCGTAGAGAATCTTTTTTGGATTATATAGATGCCAATACCATTGTGTGGGCAAAAGACCTCAAATTTGCTGGCGATATTATAGAAAAATTATTTGAAAAGTGTACCGCCCAATTTGCAGCCATGGTCAATGCTACTGGTGGCTCTAAGTTAATTAGCGACCCACTGCAACTGTTTGATAATAAATCTATTTTTTTAGAAAAGATAAAAAATTTCTCGTTGGTGGAGTTTGGCACTAAAAAATTCTTTGCCGATGCTGCGGCATTCGATTTTCAAACCAAATCTCAACCACTGTTCAATAAAGATTTTTCATTGCTTGCCGAGAACATAAAAAACCATCAGGTGCAAGGATACACTTGCGTACTGGCTTCTGAATCTATACGGCAGCTAGAGCGACTGCAAAGTATTTTTGCCGAGCTAGACCCATTGCTGAAAGTGCATGAAATGAATATTTCGCTTAAAGAAGGTTTTGTCGATGCGCAACTGAAAGTATTGGTATATACAGACCATCAAATATTTGAAAGATTTCACAAGTATAAAGTCAAGGAAAAATATTCAAAATCAAAATCGCTTACCCTAAAAGAGTTGCGTACGCTGCATCCTGGCGACTATGTAACCCACGTTGACCATGGAGTGTGTCGCTTTGTAGGGCTAGAGAAAATAGAAGTTGGGGGCAGGCCACAAGAGGCTATAAGATTGGTATTTCGTGACGACGATTTGATGTACATCAGTATCCATGCACTACACAAAATATCCAAATACAGTGGCAAGGAAGGTACACCGCCTACCATGACCAAACTGGGGTCGGGCGACTGGGATGCAAAAAAGAAAAAAGTAAAACGACAGGTTCAAGAAATTGCCAAAGATTTGATAGACCTGTATGCCAAACGCAAGTCTAGCATGGGCTTTCAGTTCAGTAAAGATACTTTTATGCAGGCCGAGCTAGAATCTTCCTTTATTTATGAAGATACACCCGACCAAGGCAAAGCCACTGCCGATGTAAAGGCCGATATGGAAATGGCAAACCCAATGGATAGGCTAGTATGTGGCGATGTGGGATTTGGCAAAACGGAAATTGCCATACGTGCAGCATTTAAAGCAGTATGCGACAACAAGCAAGTAGCAGTGCTGGTGCCCACTACCATACTTGCCATGCAACACTACAAGACATTTAGGGAGCGG
>JAAFID010000148.1 GCA_013297765.1 Cytophagales bacterium
CAAGAAAGTTGATTGGCATCTCGCCCAAAATACCGCCATGATGCTGTGTAAACGCCTACCACATTGCCTCCGAAAGGAGCGTTGCATGCATAATAATTCAAAATAGAAGATTTGCTGTAGCCGCATTCAATTCTGATAGCCAGCCACATTTCTATTATTTTTTCTAAATAGGTACGTGCTTTGTTTCCCCTGACTAGCCTAGCCAGTTGCATGGTAAGCGTACTTCCGCCTCTTTTTCGTGTTCCTTTTTTTAAATTTTCTACAATTACTTTTGATATGGCAACTATGTTGATACCCGGATGATAGTAAAAATAGCGGTCTTCATAAGCAATTAAACATTGTTCAAATTTGTAAGGCGTAGCATTAACTTGCGGAAATCGCCACTGCCCATCTTGAGCTATGCGTGCACTTAGCAGCTTATGATTGGTATCGTAAACTACCGTGCTGTAGTTGCTTTTAAATAAAGGTCGAGGTAAACTAAAATAGAAAACACCAAGAAAAATAATTGGAATGGAAAACAACGCAATTTGTTTCCAATTCCAATGTTTATGGGCAATGAAAAATGAATTAAGTAATGATTTACTGTAGTGTAATAACTTCAAACTAATATAATTTCAACATTTTACACATGTTTTGACAATTTTATGTTTGAGCATCACTCAACTATATTTATCAGTAAAACAATGCAACCTACAATGTTTAAAAGATAGTTGCATTTCGGCGAGTTTTAAAATTGTCTTGATTCTTTTGCTTACTTTTCTCATCAAGGAGAAAAGTAAGGCTTGTCTGGCAAGACAATCTTCGTCGTAAATCAAAATATAAAATTAATGTACGTCTTCACTTAAAATAGTGAAATCATAACCATAAATTTTACTTTACCACCTTAATCCACATCCCTTTCTTCCTCGAAAAAACACTATTGTCGTACATAGCTTCGGCATTGATTCCTGGCAAATAGAACGTACCGCAATAGCTGGCATTCAATCCAAATTTGAATGTTTTGGACTGGTTTGCTTTCAAATTAAAATACGTCATTATCTTATCGTCTCTTATGTCTTGGTAATCATAAACTGCACTTTGCAAAGCAGCTTCGTTGCCGTCCATTCGTGCATTGTGAATTTCCCAGCCAGAAGGGATATAATTTAACAAAGCCAAATTTTCAACATCTCCCAAGGTGCCAGTATTTTTTATGGTTACTTCCATTATAAAATTAGTTCCCTGTTTTAATTTGGAGACATCCAATACTTCATTTTTATCAGATTTGTAAACTACTTGCGACACTATATTTTCTTGCTCCTCTTTTTCCACACCCACGGCTGGTTTGCCTCTGTTGATGAGCCTTACATACAAAATCCCCTTGCCATTATTAGTAATGTTAACAGTTCCCGAATTGTTTTTTGCAAATGGAATAGCCAAAATACTGATCGGTGAATTTCCCTTTAGTGGAGTTTTAACATTATTTATTGCCACCTCGGCTTGCATCGCAGAAGCATCGCCATATTTTTTAATAAAATGAGCGACCGAAACCAACCCATAAGCGGTAGATTGTGTACTCAAGTAACCCTTGCCCGACAATTGTGCAGCTACTCTTTTGAGTATTGCAAACGCTTGTGTCTTCTTATTCAACAAACATAGCGTTTCTAGTATCATCGCCTCATCTCTTGTGGTAGAGCCAAAGGTGTAATAATCAATTCGGTAATCTTTTACCTCAGTAGTAATTTTGTTGATGATTTTTTCTGCAATGTCCAAATTATTGGTCAAAGCGTAGGCAGCCGCAAGTCTCCATTTTGCTTGCAAATTAATGTTGCTTTGTTCTCGCAATCTGTTCATGGCACTCAAAGACGCTTTGCCACTAAGTGCAAGCACGTACAAACGGTACGATTGTATGAAATCGTCGTTGTAGTAACTAACTCCCCCGTACTCCCAATTATTCGCTGTATTGGTTTGGTACTTAATCCAATTCTGTTTCATGGCAGCAGGTATGGTGTAGCCCTTCTTTTCTGCACTAAATAGAAAATGCCCTGCGTACAAACTTCCCCAATCGCTGGCCCTATTTTCGCCTGGCCAGTAAGAAAATGCACCATCATTCATTTGAAATTTTTGCAATAAGCCTATGGCGGCTTTGACATTAGTTTCTATCTCCCCTTTTTTGCTTGCACTTATGGCTGTTACCTCTTCTAAATGCAATTGTGCAAAAGCAGCCGAAACCGTTTGCTCAATGCAACCATGCGGGTACGTAATGAGGTAATTGAGCCTAGATTCCAGATTGATAGGCGGAATAGTGGACAATTCTACAACGCCTGAATTGGTTCCTGCCACGCCTATTCCAGCATAATTATGATTCAATGTTTTCCCAGCATCCAAAAAGAATTCTTTAATATCAGTACGGTATGGATTGGGGTTGCGAACATCCAATTCTATGGTATAATAGGTTTTCTTTGCACCTGAAACTGCTTTGATGGTTACCTTTGCCACTCCAGTTTGAGATTTTACTTTCAAGTCAAAAGTCAATAATTTCTCTTCATCTTTTTTAATATTCACCACCTGCGAACTCGCACCCACAAGCTGAACGAGTGTATTACTTTCTACGGAAACAGTAACGTTATCTAAATTTGCATCGCCACCAAATACCGACACTGGCAATTTTACTTCCTCGTTCACACTAAGCACCCTAGGCAATGTACCTAAAAGCATAATGGGACTTTTTACTGGTGTAGATTTTTCTGCAAAACCATAAGCGCCTTGGTAGCCTGCTATGACCATGGTACGCACAGAGCCAATGTACATGGGCATTTTAAAAGTATGGGTTGTCTTTTCTCCTTTTTTCAAATAAAATGGTCCCATAAATTTTACCATGGGTTTGAATCGGTTGGTTTTGGCAGCATCTTTATTTATTTCATTGCCATCGCCCCCTATACTCAATATTCGCTCTAGCTCACCACCATAAGCACCTATTACTTGATCATACACATCCCAAGTTTTCACACCTAATCCTTCACGGGCGTAAAAATTTGCCCAAGGGTCGGGTGTGGCAAAGCGGGTAAGGTCTAGCAAACCTTCATCGACTATGGCAAGCGTGTAGCTCATATCTTTACCATTTTCTTCTGATACCGTTATGCTTGTATTTGTTTCTGGTGCCAATACATTGGGCATGGAAAGCAGAGGCCTTAAATGCGTTTCTGGGTCGTCAATTTGTAATGGCACTACGCCGTACAACCGCATTGGCAGATCATTGGCAGTTTGTGCATGTGGCTGTATCAGCGATACATGGATATAAATATTAGGCGCCATTTGTGGCGTCACCTTAAATCTAAATTTGGTATTTCCTTTTTCCGTTTCCAGCCAGTGAGCCTCTAATATTTTGCTACCAGTTTCAATGGTAATAAGTGCCCGACCACCTTTGGGTGATGGTATATTTACAACAGCTTCCTCACCAGATTTGTAACTTTCTTTTTCTGTAGAGAATTGCAACAGCGTAGCTACTATTTTATTGTCGGCACCGCCTCTGTCCATCCAATTGGCATTGTCGAAATAGGTGGTTATGGCACTAGAATGCCCACCATCCAAATCGCTCACTCTTATCAAATATCTTCCCCAATCTTCATCAGCAATATTGAGATTAAAACTCGCTTTCCCTCCAGACGAGGATACATCTTGCACCAACACTGGTTTGTGGTAATCGGATGAGGCGTAGTTCGCCAATTCATCTTCGTACTGGTCCCACCACCAACGCCAATTCAGTTTGTACACCTGCACTTTCAGCCTGCTGCACGATACGGGTTCGCCTTTGTGATTTACAGTAGCAATTTTAATTTCTTGGTTGCGGCCCGTAAGCAATATTTCACTGTTCTTTTGTACTTCAGGAAGCAATAATCCTACATATTTTTCATAAGGCGAATACGTCACCGACAACCTATCAACACTGAAAGCACCGCCAGCCTCATAAACTCGGGTGTTGAAATTTGCTTTGAGCATTCCCGAAACATTTTCTTTGGTTTCTATTTCTAGCGGAAAGGTCACATCGCCATTGCCATTGGTTTTGCCATCAAAAAGCGTAATATTTTCCGAATTGTATTTCTGCGTAAGGTCATCAAATTGATAAGCTTCATATTTTGGAAATTCCGTCTTTACAGCAGTAAGGGATACAGCCACTGTTGCAGCCATGTTGGGGGCATTAGCACCTGTCAGCCAATTGGTATGAAGTGTATATTTTTCAGCATCATTGGCATTGATTATTTTATTGTCACCAATTTTCACATTTAGCTTCAACCGATTAGGCATCACCGTTTCTATACGAATGTTTTTGCTAAATTCAATAGCTCCCACTTTGCACACGGCAAGCCAATTGCCCGTAGGTGCATTCAGGTCTGTTGCCATGGGGAAGGTATAAAACCCATTTAAACCCTTAGATTTCAATATTTTTTTATAAATCAATCCTTGAGGGTTGTGCAATTCCATCATCACTGGATGATTTTCTGGAATTACATCCATTTTATCTTCCAGTACGAAACTTAAAAATAACGTATCGCCTGGCCGCCACACACCTCTCTCGCCATAAATAAAACCTTTTACTCCTTTTTGAATTGTTTCCCCTTTTGTATCAAACATAGTGAGCGATAGCGAAGCCCCATCGTCTAGTTTCAAATATGCTTTTTGCAGATCCTTTTTAGCAATAATAAAATATGGTTTTTCATTTGGCATTAGAAACAACATTCCATCGCCGTTGGTCTTTGTAGTTTGTATCAATTGTTTCTGATAATCATACAATTCTATATCAATGCCGGCCATTGGTTGCGCTGTTACCAAATTGGTCGCCGCCACAAATAAACTACCGTCATTGCTTTGCTTTAAGGTAAGCCCAATATCACTTGCCAATATATTGCGAGAAACACTATTGGAATAACTACTGTAAAATGCACCATTGCAGGGGTTTTCTCTTTGGCTCCAGTCGTATTCTTCCCCATCTTCATAATCATATTCGTTGTAGTAGCTGTAGGGTTCATTGGTAAATATGGTTTCTTTCAAATCTTCCAATTCCATATTGTCGGTATTGGCCACCCCACCGCAGGAAAAAGTAGAATAAGCTTTTTTGAAACCCAGCGTAATGCGGTAAATCGCCCCGGGTTCCGCTTTGATAAGGCTGCTTAAATCTAAAGAAAACTTCTTACGGTATTTAAAATCAGCAGGATTGGTGATGCCTAGATTAATGGTTTTTTCAATTATTTTTTTGCCTACTCTGGCCATTTCCTCACCACCGTCCAAATCGTTGGATTGCAAATGTTGCAAAATATTATTTTCAAATATTTTTACAATAGAGACATCTATAGCTTTCAAATTAACAGCTTCAAAAGGAATCGACAACCCATTGCTCGAGGGTAGTATAACCCCTTTGCCCACAAAATTGACCGAAGGTTTTATTTCTTCAAATACAATATCTTGCTCATAATTTTTGTCCAAGTCGGTCGCTTGGGCGTCTTCAATGGCATTGCTAATTTTTAGTTTGTATGATCCTGATTTTATTTCGTTAGGATATATTTTGATGTGGTTGTGGTCTACGATTAATTTCAAATCTTTAAAATCGCCCAGCTTCACCAATCCTTCCAATGATTGATTGGTATTTAATGGGTTCGACAACGCTACCTGCACATATTGTTCGGGGAAAGTAACCACCTGCACATTCAGCAAGGTAAATGTACCTTTGGCGGGAACTGTAAATTCTTTTTCGCCTTTATCGGCAAGGCCTATGGATGCTGCATCCCATTGGTATATCAACTTAGTATTAAGCAACATTCCTCTCGCCATGCTGTCTATTGCAAAGCGGTGTGTGGTGTTTTTGGCATCGTGCGTCCAGTGTATAGGTAATGTTTTACCTTCATATACAGGTTTTATAACCTGTTCTATTTTATCTACGGCTACAAAATCGGCAGTGTAAACAATGCCAGAGGCTTGGTAGTAGGCAAAATCATCGGCAGCAGTGCTTTTCAAATCATTGAACTCGACCTTCATAGATTGGGTAACCACTTTAAACTGAAACTCAAATTTTTTCAGTTCATCTTTTACCTCCAATAATTTGTGTAGGTAAAAAGTCCCAGAATAGGCCTCGCCCGCTTTTAACCTTTCTTTGGGGCGAAACTCAAGTGTTTGAGTATCTATCCAATAGGCCTCGCCTTCAATATCATTGTCAAATGAAAAAAGTTCCTCTTCTACAGGGGTGTTTAGCGTAACATTTTCAATAATTTGCGAGGTAAATTTTATTTTAATAGTAGAACCCGAAGAGATATAGCCCGTGGTAAAAGCTGAAATATACTGGGCAAATTCAGGATTGGTTTTTTGAAATTTAAAATTGTTTTTAGTACCAAAACCCAATTGTTTTATAGAACTAAAATTGTAATAAACCAGAAAACCACCAACCGCCACCGCTGCAGCTAAAAGTATAATAATTAATTTATTGCTAATCTTTTTATTGTTTGCCTCAGAGGTCATAGAAATGAAATTTGAAATCGTTTGCTAATTAAAAAATAGGTTAGAAAATTACAGTATTTTAATGAATATCTGTATTATATTTTGAATAAATAAAAGGGGGGAGAGGGGTAAATCTTAGATTGATAATTTTTTGTAATTTTAATTTATCAGCAGTTAAATGATTGTATTTCAGGTAATTTATTATAAATTTAGTTTTGAAATTATTTTGTATGTTTACGAAATTGTTAGTAAAGTCAATCGTTATGCCAACGAGGCCCATAACAAATGAACCTACTTGCCAAACCAACAGATTTTTTGTAAATTAACAGTGTGAATAGACGAAAAGAAATAGGACTTGAGTTTGTTGTAGATAAACTAACTAATTCCATTGAAAATGTAAACTCAGGCGACAGTTTTCAAACAGAAATTTCTTTATTGACCAAAGCAGATTTAAAGAATATTTCCAAGAAAAGTGGATGGCAGTTCAATTGGCTAAGCGAGTATAATATGGTGACTAGAGAGGTCTATAAATTGACAATTGTAAACAATCCAACCATTGTTCAGGGAATTATCAGCTTAGAGGTTAAGACAGATTATGTTTATATGCACCTTATAGAGAGTGCCCCATTTAACATAGGCAAAGGAAAAACATATCTGGGTGTACCTGGAAATCTTGTTGCCTTTGCTTGCAAACTTTCCTTTCAACGAGGTGCCGATGGTTACGTTTCTTTTCTTTCAAAAACCAAATTGATTGAACATTATGAAAAGAGTTTAGGAGCCATTCACCTTGGTGGGCACAACATGATTATTTCAACCGAAATAGCGTTAAAATTGACCAACCAATATTTTAAATAATTTACATTATGGGATTAATAAGAGAACCTTTAGACATTGATTTTGTAGTTGACCCAAGACCATTAACTAGAAGTGAAGAACAAGCTATAAGTGACTTTATTCGGGCGGACAAGGACAAACGTAAACGAAAAGACCAGCGTAAAGGAAGAGCAGTAAAAAGCCAGCCGATACAACTCGTTTGACAAAAGGCACCAACCGCCCCTCTGGTCGAAGTTTAGCCGCAGGCGTAACTTCGACCTAATATGACATAAGTTTCCAACTTACGTATCCTTTCAAAATATTCCATTTGTAAAGCCTTATTTGTCTGTGAAATATTATATTTTTAAAATATTTTCATAAATCTGTTTATTTTTAATTTATGGGTGAAAATATGTTTTTCATGATTCATAAAAACTTTATTTTGTGAGTTTTGTAACGGTAAATTAGAGTTTTACCGATGGCATCGCTCAGAGCGATGCCATCGGTGTATGGTATTGTTTACTGCCTTTATTAATTGTAAATTGAAACTTCATAAATTTATGGTCTAATTTACCCAGGTTGCTTTACATTTAATAGAGTGGCTTAGCGGAGCAGAATTGACATAAAATATTCGAACTTGATACTATAGCCAAATGAAAACCAAATTGACTTTTTTCCTTATACTTGCTCTATTAAATATTTACATGCCAAGCCATGCCCAAAAATGGACTCATTATACCCCTGCTTCAACCTCTAGTACATTGCCAGGGAGGTCTGCAAGGGTGATCGTGCAAGATAAGAATATGGACATGTGGTTTTCTACCGGAGAAGGACTAGCTAAGTTTGAC
>JAAFID010000149.1 GCA_013297765.1 Cytophagales bacterium
GTTTAGGCTGGGTATTGATTGGTGGTTTAAGTTCTTCAATGCTATTAACATTAATTATTGTACCCGTTGTTTACTTAACTATAGATAATGCAAAGGCTTGGTTTGCAAAGTTTGGTAAGAAAGAACTTCAAGTAAAAACCATTTAGGCAATTCTTTAATAAATAAACACAATGGATTGCTTCATACACTATCGCTTTGCTTTGGAAAACGAAGCAAAGCCCATTTTAGAATGCTTTAGAGAAAATAAAATTGAGTTTAGAGAAATAGATAATCTCATATTGGTTAGCTCTGCAAGTTTAAGTTTTATGGAATTAGCCGTTTTGATTTATCGAAAGTTAGAAAATGTACCTATTAAAAAATCAGATTATTTGTACTTGTACACAGTAAATACTCCAAACAACTGGTTTTGTATCATCATTAAAAAAATAGGTTTAGCAAAAATGTACAATATTATATCACGTTTAAAAGTATAACAAAATGAAAAAAATAGTTTTAATTATTATCAGTTTCTTAGCCATTGCGTCTGCGAAAAGCCAAACGCTAACAGTTACTGTAACCGTAAATAATGTAAAATCCAATAAAGGGGTTGTTACAGTATGTATTTTCAATAAAGAAACAGGTTTTCCCGAAAAAGCAAACCTTGCCTACAAATGCGTTAATACAACGGCTTCAAAAGGCACAATGCAAATAAAAATCGAAGGCATTGCTGCAGGCAATTACGCCATTGCAGCTTACCACGATGAAAATAGCGATGGAAAAGTAAATACCAACTTTTTAGGTATTCCAAAAGAAGCAGCTGGTGCATCTAATGGAGCAAAAGGAAAAATGGGTCCACCAAAATTTGATGATGGCATAGTAACAATAGATAAAACTAAAACGCAAATTACTATTTTGTTAGAATGAATAGAGTAATATTATTCTTTTAAAAGTGAATGAATCAAACTAAATTATACACTTGAGCAAAAAAAGCTATATCTGCGCTATAATTTTGCGAGTGGCAAATAATTAATTTATTTTGCTACTATGACTACCATAACTCAATTTGATACCATAGCCGAGAAAGTAGCTTTCTCTTTGCTCAATATAGCAGCCGTAAAATTAAGACCTGAACAACCATTTCAATGGGCTAGCGGCTGGAACTCTCCCATCTATTGCGACAATAGGTTCACCCTTTCTTATCCTGAGGTGCGTACGCTTATTAAAGATAGTTTGGTTACGCTGATAGCAGCAGAATTTCCCCAGGCAGAATCTGTAGCAGGGGTAGCAACTGCAGGCATACCACAAGCAGCATTGATAGCCGATGCCATGCAATTGCCCATGATTTATGTACGCCCAAAGCCCAAAGACCATGGAATGGGCAATATGATTGAAGGAAAAATAACCCCAGGCCAAAAAGTGGTGGTGGTAGAAGATTTAATTTCTACAGGTGGTAGTTCACTAAAAGCTGTGGAAGCCTTGAAAGATGCAGGTTTTGAGGTTTTGGGTATGGTTTCGATATTTACCTATGGTTTTGAAATTGCAAATGATAATTTCAATAATGCAGGAGTAAAACTTTTTTCACTATCCAATTACGATACGTTGGTGAATGTAGGTTTAACTTGCAATTTTATTCAAAATGAACATATTGCCTCATTGCAAAACTGGCGTACCAATCCAGCAGCGTGGGGGAAGTAGATTTTTGATTTATGAAAATAGTTTTTCTCGACACGAAAACTTATGGCGAAGTATTTGACAAATCTGTACTAGAAAGACTAGGCGAGACAGAAACTTATGCTATTACCAATGCCAATGAAACATTGGCTCGATGCCAAGAGGCAACCATCATTATTACCAACAAAGTAGTGATAGATGTAAATGTAATAGATGGATGCCCAAACTTAAAATTGATTTGCGTAGCTGCTACAGGCACTAATAATGTTGATGTGGAGTATGCCAAATCAAGAGGAATAGTAGTGAAAAATATCACCGACTATTCTACCAATAGCGTTGCCCAATTGACTTTTGGACTCATTTTACAATTGCTAAACCAAACTGCCTACTACGACCAATATGTAAAAAATGGAAGCTATGCTGCTAATGATAATTTTACCCATTTGGGAAGACCATATTCAGAAATTGCAGGTAAGCGATTTGGCATTATAGGTCTAGGAAATATTGGGCGAAAGGTGGCAAGTATAGCCTCTGCTTTTGGAGCAGAAGTAGTCTATCATTCTTTATCGGGCAACAGTAGGCAAGAGCAATATCAGCAAGTAGCCCTAGACGAATTATTGCGTACTTGTGACATCATAAGTATTCATTCGCCACTATCTGCACAAAGTAAAAACCTAATAGATTTTTCAAAATTAATACTGATGAAACCCACCGCAATACTTGTCAATGCTGGTCGTGGTGGCATAATAGTAGAATCAGATTTGGCAAAAGCACTTGATGAAAATATCATTGCTGGTGCTGGGTTAGACGTTTTTGAACACGAACCCATAGCACAGTCCAATCCATTGCTTACGATTGCACACCCTTATAAACTTGTGCTAAGCCCCCATATAGCTTGGGCTAGCATAGAAGCTAGAAAATTGGCTTTGCAAAAGATTTACCAGAATATGGAAGATTTTATTGCAGAGCATATCCAGTAGCAAGCTCAAATAATTTTTCTAAATTTGATTTTTAACATTTATATATTTCATGATTAATCCAAAAGAACATACCCTACTAGTAACCGGCGGTGCAGGCTACATAGGTTCTCACACCGTGCGTATGCTTGCCACACAAGGATACAAAGTAATAGTAGTAGATAATTTAATTTACGGGCACAAAGAGGCAATTGTAAATCCAGAAGTAACCCTGATAGTGGGCGACCTAGGCGATAAAGTATTAATGAATAAAATATTTTCTGACCATAAAATTGATGCTGTTATTCACTTTGCAGCCTATGCATTTGTGGGCGAATCGGTAACGAACCCTGCCAAATATTACCACAACAATATTGCTGCACCCCTCAATTTGCTAGATGTGATGATGGAGCACAATTGTAAAAACTTTATTTTTTCCTCCACTTGTGCCACCTATGGCAATCCTGTATATGTGCCTATAGATGAGAAACACCCTCAAGACCCTATCAATCCTTATGGGCAAAGCAAATTGATGCTTGAAAAAATATTGAAAGATTATAAAATTGCTTACGATTTTAATTACGTTTTTTTAAGATATTTCAATGCCAGCGGGGCATCTGAAGATGGCCTGATAGGTGAGGACCACAACCCAGAAACACACCTTATTCCATTGATAATAGAGGCGGGGCAAGGAAAGCGTAAACACATCACTGTATTTGGTACTGATTATGATACCCCTGATGGTACAGGCGTTAGAGATTACATTCACATTCTAGACCTTGGCAAGGCACACATTTTGGCATTCGAGTACTTGATGAATGGTGGTGCATCTGTGGCGTGCAACCTAGGTACTGGACAAGGTTATTCTGTAAAAGAAGTAATTCAGATTGTAGAAGAAGTTACAGGCTTGACTATTCCTGTGGTTTATGGCGAACGTCGTGCAGGCGATCCACCTCAATTGGTGGCAAACCCGCAGTATGCCAAAGAAACACTAGGCTGGGAGGCACAGTACAAAGATTTGAAAGATACCGTAAAGACGGCTTGGCAATGGCACAACAACGCCAACCAAGGTCATTACTAATACATCTAAAAAACTCCAGTAAAAAGCTGGAGTTTTTTTATTCATTCTAATAATAAAAAAATACCCATGGCTCGCCCAAACTACAACAGCAACGGTACTTCTAAAGAAGAAGCACCCAAAGCAAAAATTAATAAGGAATCTGTCAAAGAAGCTTTGTTGCTATTCAAATACATTAAACCATATCGTTGGAAATTTATTTGGGGACTAATATTTATAGGGCTTTCGGGTGGTACTACTATGGCATTTCCCTATTTGTTAAAACAATTAATTGATAGTGCCAATAACCTAAGTAAAGGGATAGAAAGTACGCAAACACCCACTACCATTGCGTTGCTTATGTTTGGGGTGCTTACCATTCAAATGGTATTTTCATTCTTACGGGTCTATCTTTTTACATTTGTAGGCGAGCATGCCTTGGGCGATTTGCGCAAAGACATTTACCGCCATATACTCACTATGTCTATGGATTTTTTCTCTAGCCGTAGGGTGGGGGAGTTGTCTAATAGAATTAGTACCGATGTGTCGCAAATTCAAGATGCTGTAACCACTGTGTTTGCTGAGTTGCTACGAGGAGTTTTGATTCTAATAATAGGTATATGCCTTATTTTTTATCTCTCTGCAAAACTCACTTTTTTGATGTTGTCCATCGTTCCAGTGATAGCCATTATAGCGGTAGTTTTTAGTAAACGAATTCGCAAACGGTCTCGTGAAGCCCAAGATCAGCTTGCCGAGTCAGGGACTATAGTACAAGAAACTTTGCAAGCCATTGCCAATGTAAAAGCATTTTCTAATGAATATTTTGAAAGCAAAAGATACGGCAACACTATAGACAAAGTGGTGCAGTTGGCTATCGGCAACGGTATTTTACGAGGCAGTTTTATTGCTATATTATTGTTTAGTGTATTCGGTGTTGTAGTACTGGTCGTATGGTTTGGTACAGGATTGATGCAAAAGGGAGAATTGTCGTTTGGCGATCTTACTGCATTTGTGGTGTACACTGCTTTTGTAGGCGGTACTATGGCTGGCTTTGCCGATATGTATAGCCAGTTGCAAAAAACCTTAGGAGCTACACAAAGGGTGAGAGAATTGCTTAGAGAAACAGGAGAGTCGATTGCTGTAGGCACACCATTGAACCAAGAAAAATATAAATTATCGGGAAAAGTGACATTGAAAAATATTGCTTTTAGCTATCCCAGCCGTCCCGAATTGATGGTGTTGAAAGACGTATCTATAGATGCAAATGCTGGTCAGCAAATAGCGATTGTAGGGGCAAGTGGGGCAGGGAAAAGCACACTTGCAGCATTGCTGCTGCGTTTCTACGAACCACAACAAGGTCAATTGCTATTTGATGAATTTTCTACCCTCGATATTCCACTAGAGCAACTAAGACAGCAAATGGCACTGGTGCCTCAAGACATTATTTTGTTTGGCGGCACTATTATGGAAAATATTGCCTATGGAAAACCCGAAGCAAGTGTTGAAGAAATTATAGAGGCGGCAAAGAAAGCAAATGCCCATCAGTTTGTAACCGCTTTCCCCGAGGGTTATGACACCATTGTGGGCGAACGAGGTGTAAAGCTTTCTGGGGGGCAAAGGCAGCGTATAGCCATTGCTAGAGCCATTTTGAAAGACCCAGTAATTTTGATATTGGACGAGGCCACTAGTGCCCTAGATTCTGCCTCTGAACAATTGGTGCAAGAAGCTCTTTTGAACCTAATGAAAAACCGTACATCTTTTGTAATCGCCCACCGCCTATCGACCATTCGCAATGCTGATAAAATAATTGTATTGGAAAATGGATTGGTAAAAGAAGAAGGCACACACCAAACATTAATGCAGATAGAAAATGGACTGTATCAAAAATTAATAACTATGCAGAGCCAATAGGGAAAGAAGAAGAATAGCACAAAAAAAAGCGTTGTGATTGCCTATGTATAGCAACCCACAACGCTTTTGATTGAATTAATGAGCTCTTATTTTTTTACCATAAGTTTGGTTGTTTTTTTAGGTTGGGTCGAAACTATTTCTATGGTATAAGTTCCATTTTTTAAATTCTCCAAATTCAATGCAAAGCTATTTTCGCCACTTTTCATCTGCTCAGGTATAGACAATACTATTTTACCAGTAATGTCAATGATATTTATGCTGCATTGCTCAGCAACGATTGAATTTACCACTACAGTTGCCAACTGTTTAGAAGGGTTCGGATACACACTAATAGCATTGTATTTATTCATATCATTAGCATTATCTAACGCTAATGGGTTATCGCCAATGACAATTGTTAATGATTTTGAGCTAGAGGCTTTATTGTAATCAACAGCATTTACAGTAAAGGTGTAAGTACCCGCTTTTGCTGCTCCTCCGTATATTACACCTTCAGTACTCATCATCAATCCATCTGGAAGAGTACCGCTTGTGATGTTATATTTTACATTTCCTACGCCATCTATGCAGGTTATCTTTTCTTTGTAAATAGTACCTACTTTTCCTTCTGGCATTGCGCTAGAGGTTATAGATGGTTTGGTATTGAATGTAGTTCCTTGTTTTTTTACCAATACAAAATAATTGTGTGTTACGTTTTTCCCTACCAAATCAGGACCTGGAAGCGTAACTTTGCCAGCAGGAAAGTCTTTGCTGTACACGTCGGCATAGTAATATTGAATCGCAATTTCATTGGCTGTTTCTTTTTTGAAATCTTTAGTAAGCCATGCGGGCACAGAAGAGGTAAATAAATTATCAAATTTTTCATAGGCAATATATACTGTAGAAGGCTCATCAATAGTAAAGGTTAAGTAATCCAAAGTAGCGTCATTTTCGTTTTTAGTTTGGATAAGTGTATATCCATTATACACACCCAAATTACTTAAATTAGCTTCTCTAGACCCTATCCAGCACAACTCCCCATTCATTGCTTTAAATGAAGATAATGCCAAATTTCCGTTTTTAGATTGGGCATCTGTTACCAATACTTCATTGCTATTCTTAGCACTTACGGTCAATGGAAAAGATTTTATTGTTGAATCGCCAGTAATACTTGTTGCTCTTATAGATACGTTGTAATTGCCAGCCACTACGGGTATTCCTTTGATTACGCCTTCGGCAGAAATGGACAACCCTTTTGGCAATGCACCACTAGAAGCCGCTAATTTGTATGTGAAAGGTTTGTTTCCAATTGTATATACTGTCTTGTTGTAATGGGCACCAGCTTTAGCTTCTGGCAATTCTACAGTACTAATCATTGGCTTGGCATCTGTTCTTACATATATGGTTGAGATATTTGTTTTGCCTTTGTTGTCGTATGCTTTTGCTTCCAGCATTGTTTCATATTGGCCCAATGTTACCTCTGAAGTATAGAAACCATTATTCAATGTGGTAAGTGTTTTATTTAAAACTTTATTGACATACAATTCTACTTTGGTAATGCTACCATCGTCGTTTGCTTTTATTTTTACGGGAATAGTAGATAATGCTGGGAAAGAAGAAACATAGTCGGGCGTTTCAAAATATACATTTGGATATTGATTCCCATCGTTAATTTTGGTCAGCATCCAATCTTGATACACTTCATAGTCGGTAGAATATATTCTTGTTCTTTTATTGTCTAAAAAGATTAACCCTTGGTCTTGGGTAGAGGCAAATTGCTCTGCTCCATGGTCGCCGTTATATATTTGTAATCTTGGGTTTACTCCAGATTCCCACGTGTTTGGAGGCTTGTTGTACCCATTGGCAACCCTCATATTCCCAATGTCGGTGAGCACACTTGTAGAATTGTCGTTTACGGCAGAATTTTGAAAAATAGGCATGTTTTTTAATATACTAAGATTAGCACCTGTGCCAGAAGGTACTATACCCATAGGTGCTGCTGCGGCAAAATAAGTAGGAAATTGATTGATAAATTGGTAAGTACCATTTCCGCCCATGGAAAAGCCGTTGATATATATTCTTTGAGGATCTACTTTATTGGCTGCCACCATGTCATCAATGGTCTTTTTTACAGACGTAAAATGCTGCGTATAACCTCTAGATGTTGCAACTGCCAAAATATAAATAGGTTCTGGTTGCTTATTTTCTCCAAAATTGTGCCATACCCTAGCTCCAGGATCTACACAGTTGCGGGGCGTAGCCAAGTCGTTTTCACCGCAGCATCCATGGAAGAAAACCACTATGGGGCATTTTTTTCCAGCAGGAATGTTAGACGGTGTATATAAATAGAATTCCGTTGCTCCTACCTTATTCCAAGCCCATTGCGGAAAAGGTTTGTAGTCGATTTGTGCATTTAATTTAGTCATTAACATAAATAGCACAATTGCAGAAAGTAATTTGTTTTTCATTTTTTTTTGTTTTTTGTTTTTTGAATTAAGATTTAATAATTTTTTTTTATTTTAAAT
>JAAFID010000015.1 GCA_013297765.1 Cytophagales bacterium
ACAACGCACAACGCACAACGCACAACGCACAACGCACACTTAGCACCAGCTATGCTTACAAACATTCAATAAGCCAGTTCGTTTTTATTTTGGCAGCTATGATAGCTTTTCTTTCCCACTTTACAGCTTCGGCACAGAAAAAAGAGTTTTCCAAAGAGCAATTGAAAAGTATTTCACCGAAAGGTGAAAGTATTCAAGCATCATCTTGTTTTGCCGATTTTGAAATGTCATGGTCATCTTTGACATGTTATGGCGAAGAGCGGGTTTATATTGGTTGGATTGCATTATCCACACCATCTTGGGATCCTAAGCTGCGCGTTTCAGTTGCAGCAGGGCAAATTACTAGAATAACAGAAATAAGAGATGTATGGAACAACAAAACCCATAATTATGATTACATTGGTATGTATGCTACAGATGAAGAAATAAGTTTAACCGAGGGAAACCAATTTCATAAATTCGAGATTAGAGTGAAATGGTGGGGCATTACTAACGGGCAACTTACCCTAAAAGGGACAGGACTAGGTGCCTTGAGTTGTGAAAAAACTAAAACATTTGACCTTAGTGTTATTAGACCAACCTCCCCTGGAGATATTCAGCCTCTAAGCGGTTCAACATTCGCAACCGATTGCAATGCCAATAGTGTATATAATTATTCGGTAAGCAATCAAGCCTATCATTCTTACAATTGGCAAGTGCCTACAGGTTGGAGTATCGTTTCTGGACAAGGCTCTAATGCAGTAAGCGTTAAATCTAATGGCCAAAATCCAGGTGGTACACTTAGTGTAAATGCAACCAATCAATGTGGGGGCAACAGTACCAAAACGGCTACTATAGCTATAAGCCCTACTGCACTGCAAGCACCTGCTGCTCCATTGCTTAAAAGCGGTGAGTTACTTTCTTGTGCAAACGGTGAGAATAATTATGTTATCAACCCTGATATTTCTTCCCGAAATAGTTTTGTAAACTATAACTGGTTTACCAGTAGTACTCCCAATGGGGATAGTCCTCTGTCAGTTCCAAAATTTCCTGACAATGCTAACCAATCTATGTTTCTCACTAAAAACGCACAGGTTCGATTGGCTTATAAAGATCAACGTGAACTATATGTATGTGCAGAAGCCATATATGGCTGTGGTACTAGCCCTAAAAATTGCTCGCCATTGGTGACACCAAAAAGCATACTGCCTATCACGAATATATCTAGGGTGTCTACTGTACCCTATGACAACTTAGGTGGCGTACATGAATTTAAAATTTCTGGATCTCCCTACGCCGACAACCAAGCAGGCATTACCTACATCTACAGTGTAAAAGGCACATTGACAGGTGGTGTGCAACCTACCATAGTGCTAGCCAATGGCAGCAATGTTACGACCTTAGAAACTGCTAGCAAAAGCATTAATGTAAGGGCAAACAACGCCAATGGAGTACAGGTTACTGTCATATCTAAAAGTAGCCAATGTGGGCAGAGCCCTAATACTTTTGTGAAAGATTTTCCATTCAACAACAGTTTAGAATTTGACGGTACAGACGACTATGCCCAAGTACCGCATAATAACTTAATGAACATATCGGGTACTGATGGGTTTTCGCTAGAGTCATGGATCAATACCACTGCCGTACCTGCAAGCAATACAAGCCCTACTATATTGTCCAAAATAACCGACACGCCAGGGCAAGGCACTCAAGGTTTTTTATTTGGGTTAAATAGTGTTGGTAAAATATTTTTAGAGTTGAATGGCTATAGATACACCTCTACTGATTCACGTAATCTAAGAGATGGAAGCTGCCATCACATTGCAGCAGTAAGAAACTATACCACTAGAAATATAGAATTTTATATTGATGGTCAACCAGCAGGTAATGTATTGGGACAAATAAGGGTAGATTTAACCAATACCAATGGATTAAAAATAGGCAACTGGACATACAATGCTACTATATACCCTTTCAAAAGTGTAATAGATGAGGTGCGTCTATGGAAAGCATACCGCACTGCTCAACAAATTAATGATTATTGGAGAACGTCTCTTATAGGCAACGAAACGGGACTTGTTGCTTACTGGAAACTAAACGATGGTGCAGGGCAAGTAATCAAAGATTTCTCGCCAAATGGCTTGAATGGAACATTAGGTTCTAATGGCAGTGCTGCCGATGGCAATGACCCAATTTGGAAAACCCAATATGCGGTATGCAGCAATATTGCCAGACAAGGCGATGCAGGAAATGAGGAAGAAATTGCAAACGCCAGTGCAGTATCTATATTCCCTAACCCTGCTACCAATATCGTAAACATTGAGGTTATTAATAATGCTGCTATAGCCCAATTACGCCTTATGGACATGCATGGCAAAGAAATAGCCAACCTAGGTACGGTAAATACCATAGATGTAAGCACCCTGGCCAATGGTCTATACTATGTAGAGCTACAAATAGGTGGCAAGACAGAAAGAAAAAAGCTACAGGTTATTAAATAATTTAACAATTTAAAATTCAGCCAATCATATACCTAGGTATATGATTGGCTTTTTGCATATATGAGGTATTTATTGTGTGCCATTAGTTTTCTTGTGCTTTCTTTTGCTACAGCCCAAAAGCAAAACAACCATTGGTTGCTACAAAACTCGGCAATGGTCGATTTTAATGTAACCCCACCCAATGCAAGCTATGGCGGTTATGCCGACATTGTTTTTACATTTGCCTTTGAAAACTCTACCATTAGCGATGCCAATGGCAACTTATTGTTTTATACTAATGGGAAAAATGTATGGGGCAAGGATAGGAAATTTCTAAAAGGTAGTCCATTGCTTGATACCAATGTTTATAATTCTTTAATCGGATGCGTAATAGTACCAAGACCTATGCATCCGAATATGTATTATATTTTTTACACCTATGGTCTCAATGGTCATAGTCTATATTATGCCATAGTAGATATGAAGGCTAACAATGGAAAGGGAGAAGTGGTAGAGAAAAACGTACCTTTATGGGGAGCAGTATTTTTTGGTATCAAGGCTACTGGGGTCGATGGTTGCAATGGAATATGGGTAATAGCCCAAGATGCTTCAGAAAATCAGTTTGTTTCTTTTCGTGTAGGTGCCAACAAAATTGATACAGTGATTTCTACACATGCCCGCATAAACATGAGTGGATATGGAACCTACTGGAATCAGAGCATGAGACTGAGTTCAGATGCACGACTACTCGCTATTCCCAATACAAATATCAATAGCAGCGATTTTGAGAAATGCTATATATATCCGTTCGATAATAAAACAGGATTAATTGATAGGGAAAAAATTATTATTGATAAGTCTGGGCAATCCTTAAGATTCGAATTTTCTCACAATGGAAAGAGATTATATTTCAATACTGCAGAAGAAGACACAAAAGATAATAGCAAAATATGGAACATTATGTATGAATACGATGTGTCCATTTTTGATAGTAAGCGCGTGAATGGTTCTATACAAAAACATTATTTCAACAAATCCACGAGTCGTCCAGCGGGTTATTCCCTTATGGTAGCACCAAATGGCAAATTCTATACTGCAAGAGGCAACCAAGACGATAGAGAATTTCCTAACATCAAGACTTACTTAGGAGAGTACTTGAATGCCAATGAAGGAGGTATGCCTAAAATAAATCAGGAAGCTATTTACATCACTACTAAGTACAATAATGTTGGTAAAAACGATGGTAGTTTTTTTCTTAATGCCAACTACCTACAAAACTACTACGAACACCTGCCCAAGCTAGTACTGCCAACTAAGTTTTGTACAGGCGATAGCATTACCCTAAAAGCAGATACCTCCTACGCCAGTACTCGATACAAATGGTTTGTAAACGACAGCCTAGTAAGCACCTCAGCCCAGCCCAAAATAAAACTAGACAAAGTAGGCAAGCAAAACATAACCCTCCACATCAACGAATGTCTGGTAGAGCAAGACATACAGGTAAGCCCCAGTTTAGTGCCTATACTCAAAGATACCTCGCTATGCGAGGCACAGCCAATCAGCCTTGCGGCAGCAAACAATGGCAACAAGTACCTGTGGAATACCAAAGACACTACCCAAAGTATAGTGGTAGCTAAAGAGGGCAAATACAAAGTAACCGTAACCAATACCTGCAACCAACTACTGGACAGTGCCAGCGTAAAGCTGTACCCCAAATTTTATGATTTTCTAAACCCCACCACCGAGGTATGCGAGCAAGACCAAGTAACCCTTACTGCACCTACAGGTGCTACACAATACAACTGGAGTACTGGGGAAACTACACCAAGCATTACCATCACCCAAGCAGGCAAGTATCAAGTAAAACTCACCAACCGTTGCTACGCCCTAAGCGACAGTACCCAGGTAGTATTCTTTAATGAAATATACAAGACCAGTGCCCAAAACCTAGTCACCGCCAATGGCGATGATAAAAATGAAGCCTTAGAACTTTTTACCCACGACCTACAAGATTATACCCTTAGTATCTACAACCGTTGGGGGGCTAGGGTGTTCATCAGTCACAATTCGCTTGAGCCATGGAAGCCGAGCGAGGTCGAAGCAGGCGTTTACTACTACAGCGTTACCGCCGCCTACTGCAATGGCAAACCCTACGAGCAAAAAGGCTGGGTACAGGTGGTGAAATAAACGTTCTACGTGGTAGGTTTTTATGTTTTACGTTTTAGGTTGTACGTTATAAGTAATTATGTTGTACGTAAAACGTATAACGTAAATACGTAATACATTTTTTACGTTGAAGATTAAATCCTAGCTACCGTATGGCATTCCCCTAGGTATTGTTTATTTTTATAGTTTATGAAGAACATATTTTTACATATTGTTGGGGTTTGTGGTTTACTAATGTCATTGGCACTAGGTATAGCAACGGCTCAAGACAAGCTAGAGATGCTCAATACCGACATTCTAGAACTGGGCAAGGTGAATGGACAAAGTGTGCACCGCCTGATTGGCCATGTGGTTTTTAAGCAACAGGGAATGCTTATCTATTGCGATTCGGCCATAAAACCTGTGAAGAAAAGTGAACCTATCAATGCCTACGGACACGTACGCATGAATCAAGGAGACACTACTACGCTTACTAGCCAATCGATGACCTACGACCCCAATACCAAAGTGGCTATATTTCGGGGCAATGTGGTATTCAAAGACAAAAAGACTACGCTGACTACAGAAGTGCTAGAGTACAACACCAGCACCAAAAATGCGACCTATAATACCTTTGCAAAAATAGTGGATCAAAGCTCCATACTTACCAGCTTGCAAGGCTCGTACGATAGCCAAAGTAAAATATTTTATTTCCGTAGAAAAGTAAAGGCAGTAGGGCCTCAAGGTACACTTATTACTGACACGCTTGACTACAACACCACAACCAAAATGGCCATTTTTAGAGGACCATCGGAATTGGTGAAGATAGATGGGGTAGTGCATGCCGACTATGGCGAGTACAAAACAGACGAATCTGTCTCTAGGGTAAAGGGTAGAGCCAAGGTAGAGTCGGGCAACTACATCATCACTGGCGACGATATGTACAATGATGAGAAGAACAAAATGACCATCATTAAAAACAATGTGACCATCATTTCTATCAAAGATAAAATCATTATAGAAGGCGATGTGGTGCATTATTTTGGCAAAAAAGGTTATTCCAAAGTATTTGGTAACCCAGTAATGAAGAGCTATGCCGAGCCAGATACTTTGTTTATCATTGCCGATACATTGATTTCTATCGATAATAATATTGCCGCAGAAAAAAGACTATACGCCTACCGCCATTCCAAAATATTTAGAACAGATATTCAAGGCAAGTGCGATTCACTGGTGTACAATTTTGGCGATTCTACCATTCATTTCTTCCGTGAGCCAGTGCTGTGGAGCGATGGCAACCAAATTCTTGCCGACAGTATCCATATCCAAATGGCCAACAAAGCCATTGACAAACTGCACATGAATACCAATTCTTTCATCATCAGTACCGATAGTTTGAAAAATTTTAATCAAGTAAAAGGCCGAAAAATGGTGGCACATTTTCAAAAAAATACCATTCAAAAAGTAGATGTGTTTGGCAATGGTGAAAGCCTGTACTTCGCACTTGAAGGCGATACCGCAGTAATGGGGATGAACAAAGTAATATGTAGCGATATGGTGATACATTTTGACAGCAGTAAAGTAAGCACCATTTCATTTCTCACTAGCCCAGAGGGTTTATTTATTCCGCCCCACGAAATAGAAGAACCCGCCCGTAGATTGAAAGGTTTCAAATGGAGAATTGCAGAACGCCCACTATTGGCCGATGTAAAACGCAGAAGAATACTTACCAAAAAAAGTTAGTAACGCCAGCACTATGAAGTTAATTGAGAAGACAAATTTTTATTATCTCATTTATACTTTTTTCATATTTGCTCTTGGCACTTTGTTATTTTATTTTTTGGTAAAGAAGGTACTGATAGATGGAGTAGATGAAACGCTACATTTGGAAAAAATTCAGTTGATAGAAAATTTGGGCTACGAGAAAGACATTCACGCCTTAGTGCCATCAGAGAATATAGAAATTCATGTACGCTCGGTGGGTAAGCCTATGCCAGATGCTTTTGCTACCATTCAGATACAAAATCGTGAAGGGGAACTAGCAGATTACCGACAACTTACCAGTGTTTTCAAGCATGACAATGAGTTTTATGAAATTAAATTGCGTCAATCTTTGGAAGAGGTAGAGGCACTTATAGCAAGCATACTACCACTAGAGGTGGTTCTTTTTTTAATGCTACTGGCAGGCGTACTTATCATTAGTCGCCAAGTATCGGGTACTGTATGGAGGCCTTTTTATGAGCTACTAGACCAGCTACGCAATTACGATCTGGGGCAGGTGGGCATTATTCGCTATCAACCCACCAATATCAACGAATTTGATGCTTTAGGCGAGGGCCTAGAAAAGATGACCGTAAAAATAGACCGAGATTTTAGAAGCCAAAAAGAGTTCAATGAAAATTCGTCTCACGAATTGCAAACGCCTATTGCCATTATCAAAAACAAATTAGAGTTGCTGATACAGTCGCAAAATATGGGTGAGAAAGAAATGCAACTTGCCCAATCTATGTTTCAGGCACTACGTCGCCTTGGTACGCTAAACAAAGGCTTGATACTGCTGTCTAAAATTGATAATGCCCAATACAACGATACTCAAGAGATACTTCCTAGCCAACTGATAGCTCAGATATTAGAAAATTTTGAAGAAAGTATTGCAGAAAAAAACATCCGTCACGAGATAAAAATAATAGACGAAGTAACGATAGAAACCAATTTGGCTTTGTTTGAAATACTGATAGTCAATTTGATTTCAAATGCCATAAAACACAACATAGAGAGTGGTTCTCTTTCGATTGTGCTAAACGAAAACAAATTGACCATTTCCAACACGGGGGTTGCCATGAGTATAGACCCAAATACCCTTTTTGAACGTTTTAAGAAAAATTCAGAATTAGAAAATGCAGTAGGCCTAGGGCTATCTATTGTAAGGAAAATTTGCGATTATCTTCATTTTGAAATCAACTACCAATGCATCGCCACTACCCATGAGATTACTGTAGTGTTTTAAAATTTGTCATCGCATTAAAGTTGGTGCAAGTATAGGAAAAGATAGTACACTATTTTGATTGTTTTTTTATGCTCCAAACTTGAGAAGGAGTGTTATATTTGAAGCCAATATTTATTCAAAATTAGCATGAAAGTACATTCGATTTATACGATTTTTTAAAGTACTCCTGATAAATTAAAAAAACGCCCAACCAACAGAATGTGTGCTACTGTGTCAAGCGAGAAAAAATATCTTCTAGCGAAGTTTCTTTTTGAGTCATGCCCAGCAGTACCCAACCATGGGTTTGGCAGGCGGCAAAGATTAGGCTGCGTACATCGGTTTCACCATAAAATATTTCGTATTTATTTCCCTCTACTACGGTAACGTCACTTACCCCTTCTATGGCTTTTAACAATACGGTGTCAATGGCATGTTCAAATTCTGCCATCAATATTCTGGTGGCATGGGTGTATTGCTTTAGTTGGTCTATGGCATTGTTGGCGACTATTTTGCCAGCATTGATGATCACTACTTTGTCGCATATCGCTTGCACTTCTTGCATGATATGGGTAGAGAGAATCACCGTTTTTTCCCTGCCAATATTTTTGATGAGGTTTCTAATCTCTACTATTTGGTTGGGGTCTAGTCCTGTAGTAGGCTCATCGAGAATCAATACGGCTGGCTCGTGTATCATGGCTTGGGCTAGACCTACTCGCTGCCTATAGCCTTTAGAGAGTACGCCTATTTTTTTGTTTTGCTCTATGCCTAGTCCCGTCATATCAATCATTTGTCGGGTGCGGCTATGCAGTACATTGCCTCGCATACCGTGCAGCGAACCTATGAAATGCAGGTATTCATGTACATACATATCGAGGTATAGTGGGTTGTGCTCGGGCAGGTAGCCTACATTTTGCCTTACCAGCATGGGTTGCGTAGCCACATCATAGCCAGCTAGCGTTACACTACCAGAAGTTGGCGGCACGTAGCAAGTAGCTATCTTCATGGTGGTAGATTTGCCAGCACCATTGGGGCCTAGCAAACCTAATATTTCGCCTTGCTTTACTTCAAAAGAAATGTTGTCTATAGCACGCTGTGTGCCATATATTTTTGTGAGATTGGATACGATTACCGACATGATGGTTAAAATTACAAATTAGATTAGTAAATTCATTGCTTACTTGTGGGAATATTGAAATGGCAAGAGGTATTAAAAATTGGGGAACATTATTGAAACGTCTTAATTATACTTTATTTAAATTGGAATTTGAACGAGAAATCTATGCTGACAATTAATACCATACTAAAAGAGATGAAAGACGTTCCAGTTAATCGACTTGAAGAACTTTATCAATTTGTTAATTCTCTAACACCAAAATCTAAACATTCGCAAACATTACGCAAAAAAATTCTTTCGTTTGGAGGCGTGTTCAGTGACATGAATAACAAAGATTACGAAGAATATCTTAACCACCTGAAAAGCTCTAGAGAAAAAATATTTAATCGAAACATTGATTTATGAAGCCTTCAATGTTAGATACAGACATTCTCTCTGAATTTTTAAGAGGCAATTCAAAAGTTATTGCTAAAGTAGATGAACACTTGAAAGAATATGGATTCATCACTTTAAGTATAATCACTTATTATGAAATACTTAACGGTCTTTTATATAAAGACGCAAGAAAACAATTGGAAAAATTTGAAGATTTTGTATCGTTAAATAAAGTTATTCCTTTAACATTGCGAATGGCAAAAAATGCAGCTATGATTCAAGCAGACTTAAGAAAAAAAGGAACGGAAATAGGACATACAGATACTTTGATTGCTGGTATTTGTATAACAAGAGAACTTCAATTAATAACTAATAACACCAACCATTTTAAAAGAATAAAAGGTTTAGAAATTGCAAATTGGACAAAGTAAAATAACTAAAACAAACAATCATGACCTGGGAAGAATACTGCATTTCTAAAAAATTAGACTCTGAAAAATTTAAAACCGCCCAACCCCAGCAATGGCAAGACCTAAAAGCTATTTTTGAACAAGTGCATCCCAATAGCTTTACCGAACAAAAAAAATTTATCATCAACGATTTGAGAAGGCGATTTTTGTATGTAGCCCCTACCATTATTGATACAGACAAGCAGTAGCCCATTGAAAAATAAAACTGAACTACAAGATTTTTTGGATGCAAAATACCATCAGTACAATTGCACTACTTTCATTGCCAACGATCCTGTATGTATTCCTCATTTGTTCACTAAAAAGCAAGACATAGAATTGATGGGCTTTTGGGCAGCAGTGCTGGCTTGGGGGCAACGCATTACCATCATCAACAAATCGAAAGAATTAATAGCCCGAATGGATGGCAGCCCCTATGATTTTGTACTGAACCACCAGGCTAGCGACGCAAAGCGATTGCTAGGATTCAAACACCGCACCTTCAACGATACCGATGCGTTGTATTTTTTAACATTTTTCCAAAATTATTACCAACAGCACGATTCGCTAGAAGATGCTTTTTTGCTAGGCATGACCCAAAAAAACGAAACTATAGAAAGTGGATTGATCAATTTTAGAACCCTATTTTTTGACCATGAATTTGCCCCAACCCGAACCCAAAAGCACATAGCCACACCAGCCAACAATTCGGCATGTAAACGCATCAATATGTTTTTAAGATGGATGGTACGTAACGATAGTTGTGGCGTGGACTTTGGTATTTGGAAAAGAATTAAAACGGCCCAATTGATTTGCCCTTGCGATGTGCATGTAGATCGTGTGGCCAGAAAACTAGGGCTGATAGAGCGAAAACAGACCGATTGGCAAACAGCACTAGAGCTTACCCAAAACCTAAAAAAGTTTGATGCCTACGACCCCGTAAAATACGATTTTGCTCTGTTTGGCTTGGGTATAGAAGATAAATTTTAACACTGCATTTTAGCAGACGTAGCCCTGCCCATCTATCATTTATGCCCATTGGTAGAGGCAGAAAAAACTTTACGTTTTAGCATATATTTTTGCAAAAATATTTTTTTGAATAATTTTCATACAATATGTTGGTTTGTGAAATTATTTTAAGCTGTTTTGAATTATGATGTTGCAATATTCATTTTTAAAAAATCTAATTATCACCTGTTTGATATTTTTTAGTGGCGTTTTGGTACAGGCACAGCAGGTTTTAGATAGCACTATTAACCATAACTCGAGCCGATATACTCAAAACTTAAAAGGCAAGGTAATAGACCAGCAAACCAAGTATCCATTGGTGGGTGTGACCGTAGTGGTGTTATCCACCTCTCCATTAAAAGGGAGTACTACAGATGCAGATGGTGATTTTAAAATACCTCAAGTGCCCACGGGTAGGCACACCATCAAAATTTCTTATTTGGGATATGCTGAATTGACCTTGCCCAACATACTGGTTACTGCGGGCAAAGAATATGTACTAAATGTAGAGTTAGAAGAACAAGTAAACCAAGAGAAGGAAGTAATAGTAGTTGCCGAAAAAGACAAAACAAGACCTAATAATGAAATGGCAACCATTAGTGCTAGGTCGTTTACCATTGAAGAAACCAACAGATACAGCGGCAGCCGCAATGACCCTGCACGAATGGCC
The DNA here is from genome assembly GCA_013297765.1 of Cytophagales bacterium. Lineage (GTDB taxonomy): Bacteria > Bacteroidota > Bacteroidia > Cytophagales > Cytophagaceae > REBA01. The sequence goes on from JAAFID010000015.1 coordinate 11,207, forward strand.
ATGAACTTTGCAGGTGTCAATGGCACTAGCGATGCTAGAAACGACATCATCATTCGAGGCAATTCGCCCTTGGGACTACTGTGGCGACTAGAAGGGGTAGATATTCCTAGCCCTAATCACTTCGGTGCTTACGGCACTACTGGCGGCCCTGTGGGAATGCTAAATAATAATGTACTTGCCAATTCTGATTTTATGACCAGTGCATTTCCTGCCAACTATGGCAACGCTATTTCTGGAGTATTTGATTTGAAAATGAGAAAAGGCAATAGCGACAAGCGAGAATACCTAGCTCAGATAGGCTTCAACGGGCTAGAACTGGGCGTAGAAGGGCCATTCTCCAAAAAATCAAAAGCATCGTACTTGGCAAACTATAGGTATTCTACTTTGGGCTTGTTCAAAAAAGTAGGCATCAGCTTTGGCACCAGTGCCTTGCCGCAGTATCAAGATATAAATTTTAAAATAGATTTGCCCATCAATGCCAAACACAAGCTAATGTTGATAGGTCTTGGGGGCTACAGTACCGTAAAGATTGATGGTAACCTTACCGATACCACCGACCTATATTCTGACCGTGGGTACAATCAAGTTTTCAATACAGGTATGGTGGTCTTGGCTGTAGGGCATCAATATTATTTTAATCCCAACACTTCGCTAAAAACCACGACTGCACTATCGTACAGCACTGCCATAGCCCAGCAAGATTCTATTCCTAGAGGGCCAGGTGGCAAATTTATACCTAGCGATGCACAAGGCAACTTTACTGGCACAGCCGTTATTGAGTATAGAAGCACTTTTCAGCAGTTCAAATATTCGTTGAATCAAAATTTCAACAAAAAATTCTCTCCTAAAAATTTCATCAGCATCGGTTACTTTGCCGATGTGTACCAATTTTCATTGGCCGATAGCATACTACGCAATGGGAAAAATTTTGTAACACTCCGAAATTTTGATGGTGCAAGTATGTTGGTTCGTTCGTATGCCCAGTGGCAGCATAGGTTTACAGAACTCCTCACTTTAAATACAGGATTGCAATACCAATATTTTGCGTTCAACAACGCCCAATCTATAGAGCCTAGGGTGGGTATCAAATATAAATTGATGGCAAACCAAACCATAAGTGCGGGCTATGGGCTACATAGCCAATTACAGCCATTTCAGGTGTATTTCAAAGAAACTTTTGACACCCTAAAAGGCAGCTATGTAAAGAGTAATCAAAACTTGAATTTTGTAAAAAGCCATCAAATGGTATTGGGGTACGATTATTTATTCAGCAAGCAAATGCGAGTAAAACTAGAGGCGTATTACCAATACATTTACAATGCGGGAGTGGAACGAAAATCGTCGTCGTTTTCAATGCTCAATGCTGGTGCAGACTTTGGCATATATAGTCCAGATAACTTAACCAACAATGGTAAGGGTCGAAACTATGGAATTGAGTTTACCCTTGAGCGATTTTATCATAAACAATATTATTTCTTAATTACAAATTCACTTTTCAACTCGCTATACACTGGTAGCGATGGGGTGGAGCGGAATACAGGTTTCAACAATAAATATGTATTGAATGTGCTGGCAGGAAAAGAATTTAAGTTGAGCAAACGATTAACCATGTCTTTAGATTTTAAAATAACTTGGGCAGGTGGTCGCCGATATACACCTATAGACCTAGAAAAATCGAAATTATTAGGAAAGGAAGTGCGCACCAATCAAATTTATGAAGCACAATTTCAAGATTACTTTCGACCCGATGTTAAGTTAAGTTTTCGCCTAAACGGGAACAAAATAACCCAAGAACTTTACTTCGATGTGCAAAATGTAATTAATAGAAACAATCCATTTACAGAAAAGTACAGCATAGAAAAAAGAAGTGTGGTGGTGGTAAATCAGTTGGGATTATTCCCTGTATTGCAATATCGATTGACATTTTAAATAAAAATTTGACTAAACTCAATACTATAGTTTTTTAAGATTAATAACCGATGAAAGTATTAATTGTAGAAGATGAAGCCCCTGCTGCTAGAAGGTTAAAGCAACTGATAAAAACAGCACATGAAGAAATAGAAATTGTGGCTACGCTAGAAAGTGTGGCCCAAACCGTGCATTGGATGAGCAAAAACCAACTGCCTGATTTGATATTTATGGATATTCAATTGGCCGATGGGTTAAGTTTTGAAATATTTACCCATGTACGCATTGGTTGTCCTGTAATATTTACTACTGCTTATGATGAATATGCGCTGCGAGCCTTTAAAGTAAATAGTATTGATTATTTGCTAAAACCTGTTTCGCAAGAAGACTTGAATCAAAGCGTAGAAAAATTTATGATTTTGAAAGAGCAGTTTCGTGAGCCACAGATCAATAAAATAGACTCGACCAATATGGCCAACTTTGAAGCAATGCTAGAAACGCTTCAAATAAGTAAAAACTATAAATCAAGACTATTGATAAAAATTGGTGAAAAAATGATTTCGTTGTTGATGGAAAACATCGCCTACTTTTCTTCAGAAGACAAGTTGGTGTATGCCATCACCAGTGATGCCAAGCGATATCCGCTAGATTACTCGCTAGACGAATTAGAAACCATGATAGACCCTAAAACTTTTTTTAGGCTAAATAGGCAATACATAGCCAAAATAAATTCGATTCAATCAATACACAATTATTTCAATGGCAAGTTGAAACTATTTTTAACCCCACCTACACCCAAGGAAGTAGTGGTAAGTAGAGAAAAAGCCTCACATTTCAAGCAATGGTTAGAAGTATAAAAGTGAAATAGAAATCTGTTGTAATGTGCTATCGTCAATTAGCCAATTGAAAAATAATACTTTGATTCTAATCTTTAAAAGTAAATTTAAAATAGAGCAAAATACCCGAAAGTATTAGCGTAAGCATATTTGTAGCAACAATTGGCCAATCTTGTTTTATAATACCATATACTAGCCATAGCGACACGCCGCTACAAAAAATGGAAAACATTGCCAAAGACAAATCTTTGGCGGTTTTGGTTTTGTATGTTTTGATTACCTGAGGCACAAAGGCAATGGTGGTAAGCATACCCGCTATACTTCCTATGATTGATGCTGCATCCATTGATTATATTACATTACACATATTCCATATTATTAACCATTCTTTACCGCTAACGATAGAGCTACGTAGCCTATTATTACTATTGGTAGCGCCATCAATTGAAAAAACAACAATAGCAATAAAGAACCCACAATGAGGCTATATCTGGCTTCGTTGCCCTTCCAACCAAACGATTTGAATTTAAGTGCTATTAAAGGAATTTCAGCAACCAGCAATAGAGAACTACCAATAGCAATAAATACCAATACCCCCTGCACTAAGGCGGCATTGGTTATCAATAATTCTAGTACCAATGAATGCTGAAATACAAAAAAAAGTGAGCCTATAAATATTGCATTGGCTGGGGTGGGTACACCTATAAATTGGTCGCTTTGGCGGGTGTCTATATTGAATTTTGCAAGCCTTAATGCCGAAAATACAGGAACAAACAAGGCTACATAACACCAATTGTTTTGTATAAAAATTTGTTGGGCAAAGTCAAAACCTATCCAATGATACAGCATAAAACCAGGCAACACGCCAAAGGTTACTACATCGGCAAGAGAATCTAACTCTTTGCCTATAGGCGATTGCACGTGTAGCAATCTAGCTACAAAGCCATCAAAAAAATCGAGTACACAAGCAAGCAAAATCAGTAGCGAGGCCGTCAATACATTGTTCTTAAATACCTCCATAATACCTACACAACCGCATAGTAAGTTGCCGCAGGTAATGGCGTTGGGAATGTGTTTTTTGATTTGCATAGCTATTATTTTCTCAAATAAGGGTTCGACATTTTCTCTCTACCTATGGTGGTTGCGGGGCCATGCCCAGCATATACTTTGCAGGTATCGCCTAGCGGATACAATTGTGTTTTGATGCTATGAATAAGCACCTCAAAATTGCCCCCAGGCAAATCGGCACGACCTACGCTGCCTGCAAACAATACATCGCCAGCAATACAGGCATTGCTATCTACATCATAAAATGCCACATGACCTGGGGCATGGCCTGGCACAAAAAAAATATCGAGGACAGTATTGCCAAACTGTATTTGCTCGCCCTCGGCAATATACCCATCGGGCAATTGCTCTTGATATTGTGGAAAGCCATACATTGCTGCATAGGTTTTTACCGCCAGCAAAGTAGATTCATCTTTACGGTGAATTTTAAGTGGTATTTGATACTTTTTTTTCACCCAAAAATTTCCCAATACATGGTCTATATGGCTGTGTGTATTCAGCATTAACACAGGCTTTAGTTCATGTTGTGCTATAAAATCAAACAATTCATTTTGCTCTAAAGCATCGTAGCAACCAGCATCTACAATTACACATTCTCTACTATCATCCCACAGTAAATAGGTGTTTTCTTGAATGGCATTGAAAGTGAAAAAATGAATATTCATTTATAATAATTTTTTATTGTAAAACCATTGTATCATCTGTACCGCTAACCTATTTGAAGCAATTGCGAGACAAGATGTATCGCCAAAGATAATTATTATTTGCATGATGGTTGAGGAAATAGGATATTTCGGAATGTTAAGAAATGATGATGCAGCAAAGATGGAAATTAGAGAAATGGACTATTTAGTGGTGGGTGCAGGTCTTGCAGGCACAGTGCTGGCACATCAATTATTGAAACGAGGGCATAAAACCATCATAGTCAATAATGGTACAATGCAAGCAGCATCGATGGTGGCAGCAGGATTATACAACCCCATTACTGGGAAAAAATTTTTAAAAACATGGAAAAGCGAAATGCTATTTCCATTTATGGCAGATTTTTATAGGGAAATAGAGCAATTGACCCAAACTAATTTTTTTTACCCTATGCCTATTGAAGTGCCCATCGACAGTGCTGAAGAGCATAATATTATTCACGGCCGCTCGGCATACAACGATGAAGAGGAAATTAAAATATTTATAAAACCGGCAGATGAAAAATTGCCTATAAAAAATGCTTTGGGTGTGTTTTATACCAATCATTCGGGGTTTGTAGATGTGGCTGCGTTTTTAAAAGTTTCTTGGCAGTATTTTGCCAGCAAGGGCTGCATGGTAGATACATTGTTTGACCCTACCGAAGTAAAATTTAAAAACAACGAAGTATTGTGGGGAAATATTAAAGCAAAAAAAATCATTTTTTGCGAGGGATATAGGTTTGCTCAAAATCCATTTTTTAACTGGTTGCCCATCATTCCTACTAAAGGAGAAGTGCTGAAGGTACAGATAGCTAAAGGAGATGAAGATAAAATTTATAGAAAAAAAGTATTTTTAATTCCCAATGGAAATGAGCAGTACAAGTGTGGCAGCACCTATCGGTGGGATTTTGATGATGATTTGCCTACCTCATCGGGTTTAAATGAACTAACCCAATATTTAGAAGATTTGATAAAAAGCGAGTATCTTGTAGTAGAACATTTGGCTGGAATACGCCCTGCATCGAAAGATAGAAAGCCTATTTTGGGGCTGCACCCGATTTATAGTGCATTGGCTATGTTCAATGGCTTGGGTTCAAAGGGGGTCTCTATGGCACCGTATTTTGCACACCAATTGGTTCTTTTCTTAGAAGGGCAAATAACACTTGAAAGAGAAATAAACATTGAAAGGCACTACAAGTATTTTACAAATCATGCTTAAAAGTATGCGTTATATTTTTTTTATATTGATTGCTATACTGCTACTAAATAGCCAAGTAGAGGCACAATTTCAACAAGATAATTTTGGCAAAAATAGGGTACAAACCAAAATATTCAAATGGCAGTTTATCTCTACCCAAAATTTTGATATTTATTTTTATGATGGCGGCAGAGACCTAGCCAACTATGCCGCACGCTATGCCGAGCAAAATTTTGACAGAGTGTGCAATGTAGTAGGCTTTAGCCCCTACAGCAAAGTAAAATTGATGGTGTACACCTCTGTTGCCGATGCACAGCAAAGCAACATAGGCCTAGAAGACCCAGACATGCAGGTAGGTGGCAATACCAATTTTGTAAAATCGAAAGTAGAATTGCCATTCAGGGGCACTAGGGCACAGTTCAACAAAGATATAGACAAGGGAATATCAGAAGTAATCATCAACGTGATGATGTATGGTGGCAACCTGAAAGATGTGGTACAAAGTTCCTTTTTATTGGCATTGCCCGAATGGTTTCTAGAAGGTGCAGCACGATACATATCAGAAGGCTGGAGCATAGAGATGGACGACTATATGCGAGACCTTATGCGTCGCAAACACATCAAAAGACCCAGCACTATGGAAGGCCGACAAGCCCAGTTGGTAGGGCAATCGATATGGAACTATATCGCTAAAAAATATGGAGAAGACAATATTGCCAACATTCTGAACCTAACCCGCATCATAAGGGATGAAAAAGAGAGCATAGAAAACACCTTGGGTATTCCCTACAATATATTTTTAAGCGAGTGGCAAGAGTATTATCGCAGTATGCAAACCAAGATAGACGAGGCATACACCGCTGCTCCCGATGATAATAGAATAAAGAAAAACAAGAAAAAACATTTTGATTTTAGAAATTTATCCATCAGCCCCGATGGCACTTTATTGGCCTATTCGCAAAGTTATAGAGGAAAATATAAAATCAACATCGCCGATTCTAATGGGCGACACAGCCATGCTATCATGCGTGGTGGCTACCACCTAATCAACCAACCAGAAAATAAAAATATACCCATAGTAGCGTGGCAAAGTCAAAAAAGGGTAGCATTCATCACTTCCAAAGGCAACAAATCTTACTTAAATATTTACACCTTTCTCAATCGTAAATTTTACGAAGTGTATAAAAAAAGAAAAGTAAAAATACTACTCGACGATGTGAAGGAGGTGCTAAGCATGGATTTCTCTACAGATGGCAAGTTTATAGCCATGAGTGCAGTACGCAAAAGCCAAAGCGATATATTTATTTATGATGTGTACAGCGACAAACTAGCCCAAGTAACCAACGATGTGTACGACGACCTAACACCACAATTTGTTGATAATACTAAGTCTATTGTTTTTAGTAGCAACCGCTATACAGATTCTACTACCAAAGCCCGAGACAGAATATTTAGCCAAAATACCAAGTTCAATATTTTACGATTTACCCCTAGCGATACCGTACGAAAATTTGAAAAATATACTGGCGATGGCAACAACTACCTGCCCACAAAAGTAAACGATGGCATACTGTTTCTAAGCGACCGCACGGGAATACTGAATTTATTTAAAGTAACTGATGATGGAGCTATTATCAAACAAGTAACAGATTTTGCCAACAATGTAAAATATTATAGCCTAAACAAAGACACCAAAAACATTGCATTTATTATGCTGGACGAGGGTCGAGAAAATATTTACCATCAAAATGATTTCAACTACAACAAGAGCCTACCCCCAACACCGCTAACGGATAGAGAACTTTTTTTTACCAAAGGCAGCAGAAAAAAACTATCTGAAGTATCCAAAACCGACGATGCCCCAATAGTAGATTCTGATATTGACATCAATGTATTTCATTTCGAATCTGACAAAAAGAAGAAGAGAAAAAGCAAAACTGAAGAAAAGAAAAAAGAGCCAGATAAAATCGAATTTAAAAGTCTAGGTCCTTATATGGCAAAACCATTGTTCTCTTTCGACCGATTAATTTCTACCATAAGAATAGAGCCACTAAGAGGATTGGGATTTTACCTAAACCCCAGCATGAGCGACATGTTTGGCAACCACAAACTGAATACTGGCGTGGTGTTTTTTGGTGATTTTAAAAGCAATACTGTGTTTGCCGAATACCAATACTTAAAACATCGTATAGATTTTAGCACACGATATGACCGCAGCACTTTCAACTATACCACTGAAAATGCACAGCAACAATACGCCATTAATAATTTTCATATCACGGCCTCGTTACCATTGACAGTTTTTGATCGCATTAGTTTTTCACCAATCATTGCCCAAACGAGGTACAACGAACTTCCCTATACATTGGGCACTTCGTCTGCAGTGGCCGCCAAAGATTCGGTACGCTTATACACTGGATACAAGTTTGAGTATGTACACGACCAAACAGAAGTAACTGGTATGAATATGCTGGTGGGTAGTCGCTGGAAGATATGCTATGAAGAATATGTAAACCCTAGAAACAAAAGCAATAATTTTGGCAAGATTTATTTTGACTTTAGGCATTACCAAAGAGTGCATAAAGAAATTATATTTGCTACACGACTGGGTGGGGGCTATTTTGTAGGCAATGCACAGAAAAATTATTTTATTGGCGGAGTAGATAATTGGCTTTTCAATGCAAAAAAAGATTACCCTAAAAATGATCCAATTTCTATAACTCCATTTCAAGACAATAGCAATCTGATGTTTTCGCCATTTGTGACTAACGTAAGGGGGTTTGACTACAACGCCGCCTATGGACCCAAATATTTGCTACTTAATGCTGAGTTGCGTGTGCCCTTGATTCGATATTTGTACAATGGCCCTATTAGCAATAATTTTTTTCGCAATTTGCAACTAACCGCCTTTACCGATATAGGCTCGGCATGGTCGGGCGTAAGCCCATTTACCCAAAACAATAAAATCAATAGAGAAACCAAAGGCAACCAGTTGTACACTGCCGAGGTAACAAACTATATTAGCCCTTGGCTAATAGGCTATGGAGGTGGCTTGCGTACCCTGTTTCTTGGTTACTATGCCAAGCTAGATGTAGGCTGGGGAATATTGAACTATCAAATCCAAACGCCTAAAATATACCTTTCGGTAGGATATGATTTTTAGTCGCAAATAAAAAATAGAATACCCTATAAAGTAGTATCAAATAGACCTCGAATGAAAAAGACCATCAAATTTATATTTGTTATGCTCGCCTTTGTCATAGTCGGTTTCAACGGCTACATCATGGCAACTGGCCAATGGGTGGTCTATCGTATTTTTTATTACAACCTAGCAAATTTAGACGATTATAAAATCTTTGCCAACCGCACACTAGCAGCCAGTAGTAAGCCGTTTCAGTGGCATACCACATCGCTACAAATCCATCATTTGCCCGACAGCCTAGCCCAAGAACTGCAAGCCATAGAAACTACTGCTTTGATAGCGATAAGAAACGATACCGTACTACTAGAGCAATACTGGGAGGGGTACAACGCAAATACTATTTCCAATTCATTTTCCATGGCAAAAAGCTATGTGAGTACCTTGATAGGTATAGCTATAAAAGAACGAATGATAAGTTCGCTAGACCAGCCCATAAGCGTTTTTTTACCAGAATTTAAAGAAGGTGAAAAATCGAAAATTACCCTTCGCCATTGTTTGATGATGAGTTCGGGTTTAGATTGGAAAGAGGAATACCTAAATCCATTGAGTAGCGTAACCCAAGCGTATTATGGTAACGACATTCGGCAGTTGATGTCGAAATTAAAAAGTATAAAAAAACCAGGTCAAGCATTTGAATACAAAGGCGGCGATACGCAACTATTGGCTTTTGTATTGGAAAAAATATATCAAAAAAACCTAAGCGAGATAGCAGCACAAAAACTATGGCAACCCATGGGTGCAAGCAATAATGCTTTGTGGAGCCTAGACCGTGAAGGTGGCGACGAAAAGGCGTCGTGTTGTTTGTTTGCAACCGCTAGAGATTTTGCCTTACTAGGCAGATTGTTCCTAAAACAAGGAAACTGGGAAGAAAACCAACTGCTCGATTCTAGTTTTGTAAACCTTGCAACTAGCCCTAATTTACTGCCCGATAAAGACGGCAAATCTACAAATTATTACGGCTATCAGTGGTGGCTACTTCCCGAATATTTGGATACAAAAATTTACTATGCTAGAGGTGTAGCAGGGCAATACATCATCGTTTTGCCCGAAAAAAACATAGTTATCGTGAGGCTTGGCAAGCAGCGTGGCAGTAAGCAGGGCAATAGCTTTAAAGAGGTTTTTGACCTAGTGAATATGGCAAAATCTTGGTAACTTAACTTGCATACAATAAATCAATGGTGGAAAAAATATTTATCAAAAAAATACTAAACAATATCAAATATGGCTATTAAAAAAATAGAATTAATTGCAGCACCGCCCTCACCACACATGGTTGGCGATGGGTTTAGGGTACACAATTTTATACCTAGTGCCTACCATTTAGACATGCAGCGCATGACGCCTTTTATCATGCTCGATTATAATTCAAAATTTTATTTCACGCCTACCGACAAGCCACGTGGTGTAAGCGTACACCCACATCGAGGCTTTGAAACGGTTACTATTGCCTATCATGGCAAAGTTGCCCATCACGATAGTGCTGGCAATAGTGGGGTTATTGGCGAGGGCGATGTACAGTGGATGACTGCCGCATCGGGTGTGTTGCACAAGGAATATCACGAAAAAGAATTTAGCAAAGCAGGGGGATATTTTCAAATGGTGCAGCTATGGGTAAACCTGCCCGCCAAAGACAAAATGTCGAAACCCAAATACCAAGGCATAACCAATGCTGAAATAGGCAAATATATATTGCACAATGACAGTGGAATAGTGGAAGTGATTGCAGGAGCATACAAAGAAGTGAAAGGTGCTGCATCGACCTTTACACCAGTTCACATGCAAAATGCTAAGCTGAAAAAAGGAGGCGAGGCAGTATTTAATTTCCCTGCAAATTACAACACTTTCTTAGTAGTTATTGAGGGAAATGTTTCGATAAATGATGAAGAAGTGCTAGAAAATCATTTGGTACTGTTTGAAAACGAAGGCGAAGAATTTACTATTGCAGCACTTGAAAACTCGATTGTATTGGTACTAAGCGGTGAGCCAATTAATGAACCCATTGCTGCCCATGGTCCATTTGTGATGAATACCCGCCAGGAAATACTACAAGCATTTGACGATGTAAAATTAGGAAAATTCGGATTTTTGGAAGAATAGAATACAACCAATATATCATATGACATTAGTTTTCAAAGAGTGGTCTTACATCGTCGATGCATTGGGTAAAGGTATGCAGTGTATTCTGTTGCGCAAGGGCGGCATAGCCGAAGACGAGGGAAAATTTACCCTCAAAGGCAATAAGTTTTTACTCATGCCTACGCTATTTCATCAAGCAGCACAAATGCTAAAGCCAAGTTGGCTACCAAAGTTGAATGCAGGTCGATTTTACAAAAATGCCAATGAAGTAACCATAGAATACTATGCAGAAGTGGCCTTGCAAAGAAAACTTACCGATTGGGAAACGGTAAGCAAACTAGATGACCAATACGCTTGGAAGGAAGAAGTAATTGCCGAACGATTTCACAGAGGCGAGCAAAATGTTTTGCTGATAGTAGTGCAAGTTTATCAATTGCAAACACCTATTGCCATACCACTTTTGGCCGAGTACGGTGGGTGCAAATCGTGGATAGAACTACCCCAAACGATAGACTTGGTAGGCAAGCCAGTAGTATATGAAAGAATTAAGGGAACATATTTTTGAGGTGTACAAAAAATCTAAATTGTATGCTGCTGCAAAGGCAAAATAAAGCAATCAATTGCATTTTGCTAGTATTAGCTAATTCATAACCCACTACGTGCTTCCAATATATTATAGATGATTTTTGCTCTTGACTTTTCATCCAAACTATCTAAATATACCTTTGCATCTGCCAAATTTCGGGATTTCTACTCGTGTGGTAAACAGCAAACACTTCAACAACCAGTCGTTTTTCATCAATTGTAAAATGTACTAAAAATGAAATTTTTTATTCATCACACAACGTACGTCTTTATAGCGAGTAGCGAAAGTAAAGAAGTTAATTTGCGTTTTGACTTGTTTTTGAAATTCTCACAGGTCATTTGGAGTTAAATTTCTACACAATCAAACTTTTTTATCGTTTCCCAATCGCCCCCACTCTTACCCAAAAAATATGATTTCATATTAATGAGCTAACTCATCATTCATAACTCATCATCCATAACAACTCAGTATTTTCGGCAACTTTCAACTCTTTGGTATTTTTTTGAATATGAATGTTTATATTTATGCTAAACAATTGACCTATGCCAAGAATTGCAGGAATAAAACTACATAAAACCTCTAGTGGTAAAATAAAGGCCGCCACTATAGACATGAAAAAACATGGCGAGATACTACAGCCTCTTTTACATAAACTAGGAGTAATAGAATCGTATGAGGATGATTTTGAAAGGAAATGGGCTACTGGTATACCAGCTGCTGAGGCTAAAGAAAGATTACTAAATCATGTGAGATCGTTTCCATGGAAAAAATAAACTACGGTCCCATAATATTAGCAAAGTTGGAACGAATGACCAGTATTTTATTTGATAAAGAATACTTTGGCTTTATTAGTTCTGCTGAAAATTATGTACAAGGGATAACGGATTTTATAAACACCATACCTTCAATCGCACCACGTAAGACTAAAAATAAAAAGTACGGCAGGTACTACGCACGCTATGTGGTAAAAAAACAAACGTACACAATATTATATCACCTTTGATACGAACGGGGATGGAAGGTATTTTATAGAAAACATATTTACAAGCCATGAAAGCGGCTACGAAACTTACATAAAAGGGATGAAGTAATCTTTAAGACCTGAAAAGAATTCTCACTAGCTATTTTTGTGGCAAATTGATACTTGCCAGATGCATTTTTTTATTTAGGAAGACAAACTAAACCAAGGTATCTTTATCTAATCTTATTAATATGCGAATTTCACTTTATTAAATTCTACGTTAAAATTAATTTTTGCGTCTAATGCTTTGAACACTTTTAATATCGTGGCAAATCTTGCATCGGTAGTACTATTTTCTATTTTTGAAATTTGAGCTTTCTTTACTCCCACCAATTCGCCCAATTCTTGTTGGGTTAAATTTCTTTGCAACCGAACTTGTTTTATCGTTTGACCAAGTAAATCAAGACGTAATTCATGCTCAAATTCACTACGTTCAATAGTTCCTTCTTTCCCAATATAAGTATCGGTTAATTCTTCTAAAGAGTATGTTTTCATTTCTTTATTTTTTTTTGTGAAAATAATTTATTCTTAACCTTTCTGCTTTTTCAATTTCACTCATCGGAATTTTATCCGTTTTTTTGATCAACCCATGGGTGGCAATAACCACGGTATCTTCCTTTTACTGTTTGTCCCAAAAAGCGAATAGTCTATAATAAGTTGCATTGTATTTAGTTCTAAACTCGCAAATTTCACCTTGAAGTTTCTTAAAAAGTTCCTTGTCATTCTTAGTACGTGCTTTCCATATATTATAGATGATTTTTGCTCTTGACTTTTCATCCAAACTATCTAAATATACCTTTGCATCTCCCAAAAATGATACTCTAAATTTATAGTCCATTCATATTTTTTTGAAAAGATAGTAGTTTCTTAAATAGGAAACAATTTCTTGTAAAAAATCCCAAATCTAAAATCAAACCCTAACGCTTCCATTTTCCCCATTAGCCTTCCTTGTAAATTTCTAGTTTCACTTAACAAGTTAACTATGGCATCATTTGCCCACGTAAATTGTGGCCAATGGATTTGTTGATGAATAAAAGTTGCCATTCGCAGCATATTTTGCAACGAATACAGGCATTATTCGTTGCATGGGAAGGAAACTGTATTAAAGTTTTTTGAAATAAAATCAGATTATCCCAAATCAATTTGGGTTAAATTTCTATACAATCAACCTTTTTTATCGTTTCCCAATCGCAACCGCCCGCTTCTACCCAAGAAATATGGTTTTCTAGTAATTAACTAACTCCATCATTCATAACTCATAACTCATCATTCATAACTCATAACTATTTCGTAACTCGTACTCCTCCCACCAGCCGCTTCTTTTTGTAGCATATTTTTGTCAATCAAATCATTTATATCTCTTATGGCGGTATCTTTTGAGCATTTGGCAATCTTTGCCCATTTTGAGGAAGTGAGTTTTCCATCAAATCTATCCAGCAACATATTTAATATTTTTTTTTGTCTTTCATTTATTGGTGTGGTCGAATGCCGAGTCCAAAAGTCTGCTTTATGTAAAACTTTGACTAACAAATGATCGGTAGATTTTAAAGCACTGATGACGCAATTTAAAAACCATTGAATCCATGCTGTGATGTCCAAATTTCCTTTTTGTGTTTTTTCCAATATTTCGTAGTATTCTTTTCTTTCTATTCTTATTTGTGCCGACATACTATAAAAACGTTGATTGCTTTTATCTGATTGAGCCAATAACATGTCTGTCAATGCTCTGGTGATGCGACCATTACCATCTTCAAAAGGATGTATAGTAACAAACCATAGATGGGCTATGGCGGCTTTTATCACAAAATCTATTTTTTGATTATCGTTAAACCAAATTAAAAACTGTTGCATTTCATTCTCTACCAAAATTGAATCTGGAGCTTGAAAATGCACCTTTTCTTTTCCCATAGCACCTGACACTACCTGCATAGGGCCTGTGGTATCCTTTCGCCAATCTGCTACGGTAATCTTGTGCATTCCACTTCTACCATTGGGGAATAGTGCAGCATGCCAATCAAATAGTCTTTGTGCACTTAATGGCTTAAAACAATGTTGTGTAGCATCTAGCATCATTTCTACTACACCGTCTATATTTCGATCTGATGGTACTAAACCTGCTATTTCCATACCTAGTCTACGGGCTATGGAGGAGCGGACTTGCTCAGGATTATAATATTCTCCTTCAATCTCTGAGGATTTCAATACATCTAGTGTCAAGGTATCCAGCAAAGCATTGTTTCTAAAATCAAACCCTAACGCTTCCATTTTCCCCATTAGCCTTCCTTGTAAATTTCTAGTTTCACTTAACAAGTTAACTATGGCATCATTTGCCCACGTAAATTGTGGCCAATGGATTTGTTGATGAATAAAAGTTGCCATTCGCAGCATATTTTGCAATGAATATAGGCATTATTCGTTGCATGGGAAAAATAATGGTTGTCTATTTTGCCTATTCTTATAGCATTGCTTGTTGTCAGATGGAAATCACCTCTAACACATTATGAAAATTATTGAAAAAGTAAAATTCTTACGAGAACTAAACAACTACACCCAAGAATACCTTGCCGAACTGCTCAACATCTCTGCCAATGGCTATGGCAGAATAGAACGAGGCGAGGTACGGGTCGATATTGAACGGCTAGGCATTATTTCAAAAGCATTCGACCTCAAGCCCTCCGAATTGATAGACCTAGAACTGCATGAAATAGTAAAAAAGCTAAAAGGTTGTAAAGAAAATTAACCTCATAAAAAAAGCCCCAAATTGGGGCTTTTTTTATGAGGAATGAATTATTGTTAATATCCAGGGTTTTGAACTAGAGATCCATTACTTTTATCAATTTCAAATTGGGGCTTTGGCAATATAGAATGCACATTTAAAATGATAGACCTAGAACTGCACGAAATAGTAAAAAAGCTAAAGGGTTGCAAAGAAAATTAACCATATAAAAAAAGCCCCAATTTGGGGCTTTTTTTATTAAGGTTATATTTGTCTAATTTAATATCCAGGATTTTGTACCAAGGACCCATTGCTTTTATCTATTTCAAATTGAGGCTTTGGTAATAGAGAATGCACATTTAACATAAAACTAGATTTCTTGTCTTCCAAATTTGCCCTAGGTGCAGATTTGGATGTAAAGATTGTTGCTGCATTTCCTGGGTGATTAGGAATTTTGCTCCATCTAATCATATCCAAATATCTAGTACCTTCAAAAGCTAATTCAACCCTTCTTTCATGAACTAAAGCTTTTCTAAACGAATTCAAATCAGAACTATAGATTACAGTATCACCAGCATAATAAGGTGCAGCCTGTGAAAAAGTTGTTACTTGGGTAGTTTTATTATAATTAATAGCCAATAAATTCCCACCATATCTGGTATTAGATGGAAAATCTGGAAGCACATTAGTATTTATAGATGACGTTCTTGCTCTTCTTCTTATATCATTTAATTGACTTATGGCTTGACCAGTAGCAGCTTGTGCCGCTTCGGCTAGTGCCTCAGCATACATTAACTTGACATCTGCTAGTCGCATTAAAATAATTCCATCTGGAGAATCGTCGTCATTACTTCCTAGCAACGGATTAGTACCAACTTGGCCAGGAGTCATTTTCTTGATATTATAAAATTCACCAACCCTCTTAGGGATTTTTCTGCCCAAGGTTGTGGCTAAAGACATTCTAGACGAATATGCGCTGCCGTAACCAGATTCTAAAACTGGATTTGTTAAATACAAAGCAGTATCTCCAACTGTCCATAAAGTTTCTTTTAACCTAGGGTCATTTGGCTCAAATTCATTATATAAATCTTTGGTGCCAATTATAGATCCTCCTAGTGGATTAAGTTCTCTTATACCATAATATACATTTTTCGTATTCCCTTCCCCAGAAACACCACCATCAGTAAAGAAATTTCCAAAAGCTACTTTTGCAAACCCGCTTCTGAACTGTATTTCAAATAAACTCTCCTGAGTATTGATGTTACTATTATAACCTTTAGCAAATACATCTTTAAATTTAGGAACTAATGCTCTATCGCTTTCGGTAATTACTTTCTCAAAAGCATTTTTGGCATTTTCCCATTGTTGGTTATATAAATGATTTTTACCTAAAAAAGCATAAGCAGAATATTTGGTAGCTCGACCTCTTTCTTGTATTGACCAAGCATTAGGCAAGTTTCCAATAGCAAAATTAAAATCATCATTAATCTGTTGATTAATTTCCTCTAGCGATGCTTCTGATTTAAATAAATCTTCATAGCTTTTTGGTGAAATAGGGTATAATGGTACTTTCCCAAACAATGTTTTTAAATAAAAATAATATAGTCCTCTTAAAAACCTTGCTTGTGCAATTATTTGATTTTTACGAGTCTGATCCATAGAAATATTAGGAACATTTTCTATTACTTTATTTGATCGTTGAATTCCTTCGTAAGATTTACCCCACATTTCTGTAAGACTAGTGCCAAGCAATGAAGGATTCCAACCAAAATTGTCGTATAATGCTAGCTCTCTTCCGTGGTCAGTAAATGTAGAATCTCTAAAAGTTGCATCGTCAGAAGCTAAATCAGACATAAAAGGGAAATTTTGCTTAAACATGTGACCTGATTGCAAGCATGCATAAGCTGCAACAATGGCTTTCTGAGCATCATCTTCGGTTTTATAAAAATTATCTTCGACTATATCACTTAGAGGTGGCTTGTTCAAATAATCCTTTTTGCATCCCAAAATGGATAAACTAATTAAAGTTAATAGTAAGAACTTTTTCATATATATATGTAATTATTATAATTAAAAACTAATTTGTAAACCAGCTAAATATGTTCTTGCCTGTGGGTAGGTGCCGCCATCAATACCCGTTTGCAAAGGGTCTTTTCCATTAGCTAACGGGTCATTTAATTTTATGGGTGATCCTACCTCTGGATCATAACCTTTATATTTTGTAATTGTCAATGCATTCATCACGCTTCCATAAATTCTCAATGTAAACTCATCAGACTTTGACACTAGATTTGTGATAGATTTTGGTAACGTGTAACCTAACTGAATATTTTTAATACGCATAAATGCACCACTCTCCACCCATCTATCAGATATTCGCATGTTATTGTTAGGGTCACCTAAAGCAGCTCTAGGCATAGTTGAAGAAGTTCCTTCACCATTCCATCTATCTCTAGTCGTTTCTAATTGGTTTGCTCTTGGTGGAGAGCCACCACCCATAGATTCTAGAGCCTGTCTTTGTGTATTCAAAAGATCATTACCTGCCACACCTTGCAAAAACAATTTAAAATCAATTCCTTTATATTCTGCTGAAAAGTTGGCTCCAAAGGAGATTTTGGGAATAGAATTTCCAATCACGACTCTATCTTTAGCATCTATTATTCCATCTCCATTAGTGTCTTTAAATAAAATATCCCCTGGCTTTGTTAAATCTCTCGTTCCTTTATTTTGAGCAGCTGCAGCGTCAATGTCTGCTTGATTTTGAGCAATTTTATCAACTTTATACCCGTAGAATGCTCCAACTGTTCCATTTACTTGCGTAATTGTATTAGATGTGGTAGCATCTCCACTAAAAATAGGGGAATCTTTGTCACCTAATTTTGTAACTCTATTTGTTATTTGTGATAAATTACCACCAACAGAATATTTTAAGGCATGATCTTCATTTCTATATGTAAGGCTTAGTTCATAACCTTTGTTTGTCATGTCACCAGCATTAATCCATTGTTTAAAACTATTGTTTTCACCTTCTAAGTAAAAGCCAGAAGTTGCAGGAATAGGCAATTCAATCAACATGCCTTTGTTTTGTTTTATAAAATAATCGAAAGTAAATGATATTTTATTTTTAAATAAACCTAAATCAACTCCAAAATTGGTCTGAGTAACTTCTTCCCATTTCAAAAATCTATTCGCTAAATTTTGCGGAGCGATTCCTGGTTTAACACTATCACCAACAGGATACTTTATTTTATCGTTCATTATTGTAAAGATTCTATTAGACAGCAATGCGTCTTGACTACCAGTCACTCCCCATGAAGCCCTAAATTTTAAATCACTAAAATATGCTTTCACAAAAGGTATTGTTGAAATAAATTTTTCCTCCAATGGTCTCCAACCTATAGAAGCGGAAGGGAATAATCCATATCTATTTTCACTGCCAAATTTTGAAGAACCGTCATACCGAGTATTGATAGTTAACAAATATTTATTAGCATAAGAGTAATTAATCCTACCTAAATAACCCTTCAAGGCAGCTTGACCAGCCGTAGAACCTGTAAGAATACCATTACCTCCATATCCTACCGTATTAATTGAGGTGGGAACAGTAGAATTATTGCCACTTATGTTTTGATCACTAAAATCTTGCATGGAAATACCTCCTAAGATAAGAAAGTCATGCTTTTCTCCAAAAGTTTTTTGATACGATAATATATTATCAAATAATTTCACAAGAGAATATTTAGCCTCGTAAGAAACATTTCTTTTAAAAACGTCTGCTTGGTATGGCTTTGCATCTCCTGAATTAAACAACTCATTTAATCCAGTAGTAGTTGTATTGATTAAATCTAGCCCAAAATTAAATCTGTATTTTAATCCTTGCAAAGGTTCTAGTTCTGCATAAATATTACCTAAGGTTCTAAAGTTTACTGTTGAGTTATTCTTAGATGCATTCAATGCTACTGGATTTGGCCAATTGAAACCACCCAATTTCGTAGAATCAATTAAAGCGAAATTACCTGTATTATCTCTAACAGGTAACAGCGGTGTCATTAATGAGGAATTGTATATTAAAGCATTAGGACTAAAACCTGTTTTATCGTTGGTTCTTGATATAGATACGGACTCACCTACTCGCAACCACTTTTTGATGTTTAAATCTGAGTTTACTCTAAATGAATATCTGTCAAAAGCAGATGATATAACTGTACCATCATTTTTAAAGTAACCCCCACTTATACTATATGTGCCATTACCATTACCTCCGCTTATGCTTAAATTGTAATTTTGCTGATAACCAGTTTTAAAAATTTGGTCTTGCCAATTGGTATTGTTATTAAGATAAGAATTATTAGCATCAGAGAATGCGGCAGGAAGTGTTTGTCCAACATTTTTAAACTGTTCATTAATGAGTGATAAATATTGTGCATTATCTAAAACTTTTAGTTTCTTCCACACTTGTTGCATACCGATAGAACTTTCAAAATTTACTCTTGCTGAACCTTCTTTCCCACGTTTGGTGGTAATTATCACAACACCATTTGCTCCTCTAGCCCCATAAATGGCCGTCGCCGAAGCATCCTTTAAAACATCAATTGTTTGTATATCACTTGGATTTATTAAATTAATTGCAGAGCCATCAGTTGGCAGTCCATCTATAACATATAAAGGTTCACTATTTGACAAACTACCAAGACCTCTCACTTTAACTGAAGATGTAGAGCCAGGAGCACCTGAAGTTTGGGTAACAGTAACACCCGCCATTCTTCCTTGCATTGCATTTTCTAAACTAGGATTTACAGTTAACTTCATGTCCTTTTCATTAACGGAAGTAATTGCTTCAGTAATTTTTGGCTTTACTTTTGTTCCATAACCAATGGCAACTACTTCATCCAACACTTCAGAATCTTCAGCTAACTTAGCATCTATAACAGCTTGTCCCTTTACTTGGACTGTTTGGGTTTTATTGCCTAAAAAACTAAATTTTAACGAAGATAGGTTCATGTCTTTTACTTCTATAGAATAGTTGCCATCCATATCGGTTACGGTACCGCCTATGTTTTTCTTAAAGGCATCTATCACCTCTATGGTAGCCCCTATGATGGGTTCGCCTTTGTCGTCCAGCACTTTCCCTGTTACCGTGCCGCTTTGTGCTAGGGCTTGAAAGCTAGTGATAGAAAGCAATAATAATACTAACAATTTGTTCAGAAATTGTGGTGGCTTAAAACTCCACATTTCCACAGTAACCTGTTTTTTCATAAGTTTTTGTTTTACAAGAATGGTTTTTGAAATAAAAATTTCAGAGGTTAATTGTTATAGCCGATGGTTACCAAAAAGGTAGCTTCAGATTTGCTTCAAAGTTTGTTTTTTTTTTTTTGCTATGCAAATCTTTTCATTAAAATATTGCAAGTATTTTCTACAAATAATTCTAGTTTGGGTTACGTGGTACGTTTTTAGGTTGCACTATTGCCTTACATTTTCTAGTTCTAGCAGGATAGGGGTTAAAAAAACTTTGCGACTTGACGGCTTTGCGTGATAAATAAAAATAATATTGCTTGCAAAGACGCAAGGAAGCAATGAAAAATTTAGCGGTATAAATGTTATCAGTATAAAAATTTGATTGCGAGCGTTTTCTTATCAAGTTGCAACTTGACAACAAAACATAAATTATTTATTTTTCTTTGTTAAATTTTCAATTAGTTTCCTCATTTCTAATAACTCTTTATCCTTTTTATTTATTGTATCAACTAAATCTCCTATTTGTCTTTCTTTGTGTTCGAGTTCAGCTAATATTTCATCTTCGATATTCATTGTGTTTTGTATATCCTCATCTAATACTGCTTTTTGTAGCTTTCGTATTATTTCTCTATACTCGTCTGGAAAATCATTCTCGTTTATATTTAATATATGGTCGCTTTCCTTTTGACTTTGATCGAATATACTTAATAATTTTTCTAAATCATTTCGACGTTTTCCTTTTAATTCAGGAATCTGTATGATAAAACTATCGTGTGTTAAACTTTCTATAAATTCTTCTTTGTGTTTTAAAATCTCGCCTGTAGCTATGTCTATATAATTACGACTGACTTTTATTATTGGTGCAGTTTCATAATCTAGGGTGTGTCCTAAAAAATATATGGAAACTATTGGAAATGCAGTTCTGCGTTCTTTATCTTTAATCTTGGTTACTGTCGAATTTTTGTCTGAAAAATATTGTTGACCTAAATATCTACGAAAACGCATGATATCTGTAGGAAACTTAGCTTTTTGAATTTCAATCAATACTTTTTGATAGCCTCCTGTTGATAATTTAATTTTTGCTGCAAAATCAAGTCTATATACTGTAAACGAAGCCTTTGACTTTTCTTTTCCTGATGCAGGACGTTCTATTTCAACTATATTTTCTTTTGGTTGAAATTCTATCTCTTCAATATCCTGCCCAATAATTTTAGAAATAACAAGTTTTGCAATCTTATTATCATCTAATAAATATTTGAAAACAACATCATATATCGGATTAGCAATTTTCATTTATTATCGTTTTTGTCCATAAATATATCCCTAATTTCATGAAATTGCATGATTGTGAGTGTTTTTTTATGTTTGCTAATTGAATTGTTTATGAAAAAATGACAAACTAATTATTATTAAATCTTTAAGAAAAATGTTACATATTTTAAAATTTTGCGACTTGGCGGCTTTGATTTAGTTCTTCTTTAATTGCGTGGTCTTCTAATTGCATGCGATGATTTGATTGCTTTTCTGCCATTAGAATAATTCTTTCGGCTCCATCTTTAATAATTTCATTGTAACCTTTCAATACTTGAGGTGGTGGAATAGGCCCACTGAAAGTAGATGCTTGACTTACTGCCGTGATGCTAATAAAGGCTTTAATTATTTTGTCTTTCTTATCTTGAGATATTTCAGTGTCTTCAATAATTGTTTTAATTTCTTCTGGCATGGCAACTCCTTCGGAAATAATATTCGATTATTGTGTTTCCTTATTCATTATCTAAAAGGGGTATGGTTTGAGGATTTTAATATCTCATCTGATGCGTTTTCAATATCATTACCTATTACACCCCAATCAGATTGTATGGCTTTCGTATCAGCTTCGGCACCACTTGCAGCATGATTGAATGAAAAATAATTGCCCGCAATATTCAAAACACTACCATATAAAATTATAAATGAATGTTTTACAAACAAGAAATCGGAGTAATAAGATGTATTTTTTCTCATGGTTTTTATTTTTTTACACAATAAATATAAGTAATTTTTATTTCGTAATACGTTTTACATGGTAATTGGTACGTTTTTGCGTTGGTGGTAATGCTAGCAAGTAACTTTGATAAATTTAATGCTCGTATTTCAGACAGAAATTGGATAACTTCAACGAATGAAAAAAGTATCGAAAAGAGAACTTGATTTTATCGTTGATAAACTGAAGCGATTTAGGAAGAAGTGGAATTTTATATTTTAATTTGGGGCTTGTAAGCAGATTCTTTAAACTGGTGATAAGTGTTGGAAAACGATAAATTGTTTATGCAACGAGCCTTGGAACTAGCAGCTTTAGGGCAAGGAAGGGTAAGCCCCAACCCTATGGTAGGCTGCGTAATAGTGCTAAATGGGCAAATAATAGGGGAAGGCTGGCATCAGCAATATGGAGGCCCACATGCCGAGGTGCATGCTATTGCTGCTGTAGCTGATAAAAGCCTATTGACTGGTGCTACCATGTACGTAACGCTAGAGCCATGCAGCCACCACGGCAAAACACCGCCATGTGCCGACCTCATTGTTCAATATTCATTTAAAAAAATACATGTTGCCCACCTAGACAGCAACCCACTGGTAGCAGGAAAGGGAATAGAAAAAATAAGAGCAAGTGGTATAGAAGTTTCTATAGGGTTGCTAGAAGCCGAGGCTAGCATGTTGAACAAAAGGTTTTTTACCTTTATAGCAAAAAATAGACCCTACATTATGCTCAAGTGGGCAGCTACTGCCGATGGGTTTATAGCACGCAAAGACTTTACCTCGCAATGGATAACGAATGCAATTTCTAGAAAACTAGTACACCAGTGGCGTACGCAAGAAGATGCTATTGTGGTAGGTACCCGTACTGCCATGCACGACAATCCATCATTGACTGCCCGAGATTGGCAGGGCAAGCAACCTGTACGTGTAGTGATAGATAAATGGTTGCGGCTACCACCTACCTTGAATTTGTTCGATGGGAGTGTGCCTACGCTGGTTTACAATTTTGAAAAAAAAGAGGAGAAAGGAAATACGACTTGGGTACAAATGACTAGCGAGCATTTTTCGATTCACGAATTGGTAGCAGATTTGAAAAATAGAGATATACAATCGTTGATAGTAGAGGGCGGTAGCCAATTGCTGCAAAGTTTTATAGACCAAAATTTGTGGGATGAAGCTAGAATATTTGCTGGCAACCACACCTTTGAAGAAGGCATAAAAGCACCCCGTATTATGGGTATGGAAATGAGCCGAACAGCCCTAGAGGGCGATGTGCTACAAATATTAAAAAATCCTTTTGCCCAATAAATTACCTTAGATTTTGAAAATACTGATATACTCTTATGCCTTTTTACCCTCGCTGGGCGGCATAGAAATAGTTTCTGCTACGCTTGCCGAGCAACTGGTAACCCTGGGGCACTCGGTAACGGTGGTAACAGAAAGTGCCCATACTCAAAAAGACAATTTTACGTATCGAGTAGTTCGCCAACCTACGGCTATGCAGCGCATAGCACTTGTTCGCTCGCATGATGTAGTACATGCCAACGGTGCAAGTATGGCTTTGTTTTTCTATGCCAAATTGCTGGGAAAACCATTTCTATGGACACATGGCGGTTACCAACTGTGCTGTGTAGATGGGCTAGGCTGGGTCGATGGTCATGCAGCACCGCTTACACCTTGGGCATCGGTGGTATTTCACTACAAGCAATCAGGGTTAAAATTTGCCGTGGTTCAAGCATTTAAACTATTTCTTAGACGCTTTGCTGGCCAACTTGCAAATGCCAATGTGGCTATTACTGAATGGGTAGCCATGAGACAGCCGTTGCCTAATCAAGTGGTCATATACAATCCATTTCCTTTAGCACAGTTTTTTAATATCTCGAGAACGGAACAAAAAAGCTACGACTTTATTTACGTAGGGCGGCTGGTAAGTGAAAAAGGTGTTCCCGATGTAATTGAAGCATTTGCGGCTATAAAAAAACTGCCCTCTCATGCCCACTGCAAACTGGCACTGGTGGGCGATGGCAACTGGAGGTTGCGTTTAGAAACACTTGCACTAGAACTAAAAGTTGAAAATGATATTACTTTTTTTGGTAAAAAATCAGGCAAAGACTTACACCACATTATTGCCCAAGCAAGTATAGCGGTAGTGCCATCTGTTTGGGAAGAGCCTATGGGTGGTGTAGCACTAGAACTAATGGCGGCAGGCAAAAATATAATTGTGACCCGCAACGGTGGGCTGTATGAATGTGCAGGCAAGGCAGCACTGGTGTACGACAATGGAAACAGCAATCAATTGGCTAGCTGTATGCTGCAATTGCTTGAAGATCCAAACCTAAGGCAAAAACAATTGCAAGCCTTGGCAATACAGCTTCAGCAATTTGACCCTACCCTACTTACCGCTCAGTATGTAACTTTGTACCAAAAAATACTTGGAAAATAGTTGATTTTAGTGGGCAATCTTGCATACTAGACATGAGGCACACTCCATATTTATTGATGAAGCCAATTGAAATTGCTATTTTGCGAAATACGATGAATAAGAAAAAGATTTTTGTAAGCCATTCGGGTAGGCAGCACGTACATCAGTTGTTGTATGGGTTGCAGCAACATCAAGTGGCCTATCATTTTTTTACTTCGTTTTGGTACAAGGCTTCACAATTTCCATTTAGGTTGCTTTCATATTTGCCAAAAAAAATAAGCCAAAAAATCATTGCTCAGTTTAAAAAAAGAAGCTACGACCTGCTAAACGATGCCAACATCAGCATTTTTCCTTGGTTTGAATTTGTAAGAGAAGTTGCCGATAAAATAGTGCCGTACAGTACCGCAGAATATTTTCTATTTTGGCGAGACCGCCTACACGACCGTTGGGCAGCAAGCAAGTTGAATAACAATTACAGCGTAGTAGTGGGTTATGAAGAATGTTGCCTACACACCTTTCGTAAAGCAAAAAAGTTAGGGTTGAAAACGGTACTAGATTTGGCACAAATTCATTACAAGGAAATAGAGGTTATCAGTAAACAGTTTCCTGTATTTTCAGAAATATATGCCAATCAAAAATTGCGTAGCCGAATCAACACCATAAAGGAAGAAGAACTGGCCTTGGCCGATCATATTATTTGTTTATCTAGTTTTGCCAAAGATTCTTTGTTAAAACATGGCATACCAGCCTCTAAAATAGAGGTAATGAACCTAGGTTTTGATCCTCAAAAATTTATTCCCAAAAGCAATTACGCTGTAGATAGCCAAAAAAAAATAAAACTCGTATTTGCTGGTACATTAACGAAACGCAAAGGGCTAGACCAGTTGTTTCGTTTGCTAGACGATTTCCCAAATGAAATAGAGCTATGCATCGTGGGTGCCGTGGCCGATGCAGGCGACCTTTTTAATAAATACAAATCACGCATTACTTGGCACCAGTATCTAGAGCAAGAGGATATGAATAAAGTTTTTAACGACAGCGATGTGTTTGTATTTCCATCCTATTTAGATAGCTGGGCCATGGTGGTGGTAGAGGCTATGGCTTGCGGGCTACCAGTAATCGTAAGCGACAATACTGGCTCTAAAGATACGGTAACAGCGGCTTGTGGCGAAATAATACCTGCTGGTAATTATGAAAAATTAAAAGAAAAAATACATTATATTTGCCTTAATAAAAACGATATAGCCACCAAAGGCGAGGCCGCTAAGACACAGGTTATGCAGTACACTTGGCAGAAATATTATCATCAAATAGCCTCTTTTTTTGACAAAATTCAATCGAGTAAATAATTAATGTTCGCAATGAAAATCAACTTGGTCAGTCCTCAGTTTTACCCAGCCGTAAGCTATGGAGGCCCTGTGTTTTCTACCCTCAATACTGCTAGGGAACTGGTAAAGCAAGGCAACGAAATTCATGTATCCACTACCAATGCCAATTGGGATACTCGGTTGCATACCGATACGGCCAAGTCTATAGAATTGGAAAAAAATATTTTTGTACACTACTACCACGATACTTTTCTCAATCGATTGTCTATTCCGCTATTGATAGGGCTTTATCATGATATTGAACAGTGTGATATTGTTTTTTTGCAATACATTTTCTCTATCAGTACACCTATTAGTTTAATATTAGCCAAATGGCACGGCAAGCCTGTACTGTTATCGCCTA
>JAAFID010000150.1 GCA_013297765.1 Cytophagales bacterium
GACAGAAAAAGGTATGAGTGACCCGCAGTTGCTCACCGAAACTGCCCGCCAACATTTGAGAGAACAGTTTTTGACTGGTGGTGCAGCCTTGACAGGGGTAAACTTTGCCATTGCCGAAACAGGAGGAATTGTGGTATGTACCAATGAAGGAAATGCTGACCTAGGCGTACACCTAGCCCCTGTACATATTGCCAGTATGGGTATAGAAAAATTAATTCCTAAAGTAGAGCATTTAGGCGTATTCACCAGAATCCTTACACGCAGTGCTACAGGACAACCCATCACTGCGTTTACTGCACATTATCATGGTCCTAGAGCAGGTGCCGAAATGCACGTGATTATTGTAGATGCTGGTCGTTCGGAACAACTGGGTAGAGAAGATTTTAGAAAATCACTCAACTGCATTCGTTGCGGTGCGTGTATGAACACTTGCCCTGTATATCGTCGTAGTGGTGGCCACAGCTATGGCTACACCGTGCCAGGACCTATTGGCTCTATATTATCGCCAGGTATAGATTTGAAAAAATATTCTACGCTACCATTTGCCTCCACTCTTTGTGGCTCTTGTTCAGATGTTTGCCCAGTAAAAATTGACATTCACACCCAACTTTACAAATGGAGGCAACTCATTTCTAAGGATGGAGATATGGGTACCATGAAAAAGCAGAGTATGAAAGTGATGGACTACGTATTTAGCCATCCAGCACTATATAGGCTTCTAGGGAAAATTGGTAGAAAATCTTTACAGCTATTGCCTCGGTTTATGCTGTACAATAAGTTCAATGCTTGGTCAAAAGCGAGAGAGTTGCCCACCCCGCCAAAAGAAAGTTTTAGAGAATGGTATTTGAGAAATAAAAAATAATTAATAGCCCCAATGAGCCAAAGAGAACAAATATTAGCTGCTGTAAAAACAAATAAACCAACCAGCACACCATTGCCCAGTATGAAAATGTTTGAAAGTGAAACACCATTTATTTTTGTAGACAAATTTATAGAAATGCTAAAGAGAATAGGTGGCACAGCCCATGTTTTGAATGATGGAGAAAATATTAATGAGGTAATTAAATCTATATTTCCAGTTTCAGGAATGGTGGTGAGCAATGTGGAAGGAATAGATTTTACTACTACAGATTTGAATAGTATAGCCACTCCGCTAGAGCTACAAAATGTTAATCTTGCCATTATGCAAGGCGAATTTGGTGTGGCAGAAAATGGTGCTGTTTGGGTCAATGGCCATAGCATTACGCACCAAGCTTTACCTTTCATTACCCAACATTTGGTGTTAGTAATCAGCAAAGAAAATATTGTAGAAAATATGCACAAAGCTTATGAGCGTTTGCATATACACCGCCCAGGGTATGGGGTTTTTATAGCGGGGCCATCTAAAACAGCAGACATCGAGCAATCCTTGGTAATAGGTGCACATGGTTCTCGCAGTTTGCTGGTCGTGATTCAATAATTTTCAAATTTTATTCTAAGATAATTCCTTATGCCCTCATTCGATATCGCCAGCAAAGTAGATCCTCAAGCTATGGACAACGCCATTAATGTGGCGACTAAAGAAATTATGAATCGTTACGATTTTAGAGAAACTAAAACAGAAATAGAATTCATCAAAAAAGAGGACATCATCAAAATAACCACAGAAAACGACATGCGTGTAAAAGCCATTGAAGACATCTTAATGTCCCGCATGGCAAAACAAGGGCTAGAAGCCAAAAGTTTGGACTTTAGCAACGAGGCTTACGCATCTGGGGCGATGATGAAGAAAGAAATTAAAATTAAAAATGGAATTGATAAGGACGCAGCTAGAAAAATTGTAAAAGACATCAAAGAATCAAAGCTAAAAGTGACTCCTGCACAAATGGATGATATAGTACGTGTGACCGCCAAAAAAATTGACGATTTACAAGCCGTTATTTCCCTACTTCGCAAGCAAGACTATGGCTTGCCGTTGCAGTTTGTGAATACTAAAAGTTAGCTAGTAAGAATGTATTTTGATGGCATTTGATTGTTTTAGATGACCCCTGTGGGGTCTGATATTCATTGTCTATTCATTTTTCTACAAACATTTAAAAAGGTATCGCAAATTATATATCCATTTTTTTTACACCGTTTGTGGGTTTGCAATTATAGCCAGTGGTTCTTGTCCACTGTCCTTGCAAACCATTGTCAGTATTGAGTTTCTGTGTCATTGTCGTGTGGGCTGTGCGTTGCGTTTTTTATTTTTTTAAAGCGTTGGAAAAAAAATGAAATTACTCACTCCTTTATTGTTTTTATAGGTGTTCGTGATTGCTTGGCAGTTCTCTTTTGGGTCGGTGAGGTGGAAGCTCTTCCCGATTTTTATTCGGGATGTGCTTACACCTGTGGGCAGATTTTTCACTTCTGGATTTTCTAATGAAATAAATAAAATTTTATTAATCAATTATTTATTTTGTATTTTGGCTGTCATTTGATTTTGTAAACAATTAAGATTTAGTTCCAAAACGGAACGTTAGAAGCAAACTTTTTAGATGCATTTAAAAAATCCATTCAAATAAATATTCTGGTTTATGTTCAATTTTAAATTTTGTCAAAAACCCAATATATTCTTCTTTAAAAGTTGCTTTTTTATGATGTTCTTTTTGGTTCATAATATAAGCAATTATATTGTCCAAACTTGAATGACTATATGAGAATGCTCCATAACCTTCTTGCCAGTGGAATTTGTGTTTAATGAACTTCTTTTCTTTTATAAATTCATTGCTTGCTTTTTTAATTTCTCTGACTAAATCTGATAGGCAACAAGATGGCTTCATTCCTATCAAGAAATGAATGTGGTCTGGCATGCCATTTATCGCAAGCATTTTTTGCTCTTTGTTTCTTACAATTCCCGTAATATATTTATACAATTCTTCTTCCCAAGATGAATGAATTAAGCTATCTCTGCCTTTTACCGCAAATACTACATGAATATAAATTTGTGAAAATGTTCCTGGCATAATTACAAATTTCGTTTTATTAATCCCGGAGGGATTCTATGTTTATAGATATTCATTGTTGGTGTTTTGTTCGACCCCTTTGGGGTCGTATGTTGTTGTATTATTGTTAGCTATAAATATTTGAACCCTTTGGGTTCGTTTAAATGAGTCTATATTTATTAATCCCAGAGGGATTCTATGTTTATAGATATTCATTGTTGGTGTTTTGTTCGACCCCTTTGGGGTCGTATGTTGTTGTTTCGTTTTTTGCTATAAATATTGGAATCCTTCGGATTCGGATGATTGCATTTGTTTCATTTTTCTATAAATATTAAATCTCTTCGAGGTTTTTCACCCCCCAAACCTCTCCAATTTTTGTTGTTATTTTTTGTTCAAATAGTTCTATTAAGCGTTTGTTGGCATTTACCAATTGTATTTCTTCTTCAATCGATTTTACTATGATTTTTTGTTCAGTGATTGAAGGCAATGGAATTTTGATTTCTTCTAAATCTGTTCCGCTTACATTTGACTGTCTAACTCCTGTTGCTTTTCTAAATATTTCGTCCTGATAAATTGGCGACATAATTGCCAAAGCCAAATATTCTCTGCTAACTTTTTGTGAATTTAACTCTACTTTTCCAACTCGTTGGTTCAATAAATATTCGCCTTTGTTTGCTACCAAACAAACATCCCCATAATCTCTCTTTCCTTCTGTACCAGTCATTGTAATTAAGATGTCACCTTCTTTAATTACATATTTTGCAAATTCATTTTTTCTTTCAAGAGGCATAAAAGAAGCATTCTTTTCTAAATCTAATCGCCTTGTTTTTATATTACTTATTTTCAAAACTTGAATTCCGTTATCAACAAATTCATCACTTTTAAAAGCGTAGCCACCTTTTATTTTTGCTAATGTCCCCAACTCCACCATTTCCCAATCAGGGTTTATGCTGATGGTAGGTTTGTAGTTGTTTACTACTTGTTTGGCTCCGTCAATTATTTTTTGGTAGCCTTCTATTTCGGCTACTATTTGTTGTTGTATTTCAAGCGGTGGTAGTGGGATTTCAAAATCTTTAATTTGTTCAAGCGAAAGATTGAATTGTGCAACACCTGTTTTTAGATTTTCAATTTTATCAGTCACAATATGACTTCTTAAAATGCTAGCAACATAGAAAGGGTTGTGTCCTTCTTTTAATCTAATAATGGATAGTGCCTGATTTGTATTTGCTGGCAAATATTTCTTATTAATTACTGTTACTCTTCCTAATGCACCAGCAATTGAGAACAAAACGTCATTTTCGTTTAGTGAAGAACGTTTCAATGATTTATGACATTCTTCATTGATAAAGGCAAACTTTTCGGGAATGATAAATCCTTCTGGTGTTATTGACTCAATTTTGATAAAGTTAATTCCGCTTTGTTGGAAATTAAACCCAACAGAAGTTGGAGTTGTTCCCTTCGTAATTACCTCCGTAATATCGCCTAATCTAACTTTTTCAAATTCTGAAATAATTATTTTCTCCTCAAAATATCTTTCTGCACTTAAAATTGTATCTCTATTTTCTAGTATGACTGACTTTTCAACTAAAGTTGCCAAACTCGGAAAATCTTCAAAAACCACGTCATTGCTCAAACATTCTTTGTAAGATTCGAATGTTTGCAAAGCCAAAGGCAAATCGTTTTTGTCAATTTCTCTGCGTTGTGCGCCCAAATCAAAACCATCATTTTCAATTTTCAAAAACAAAATATGTTGGCTCTTTTTTGCCAAGCGTTTGTCTAAAATCAACACACTTGTTTTTACACCACTATATGGCTGAAATACTCCTGCTGGCAAACTAATTACGGCTATCAAACTATCTTGCACCAGCATTTTTCGCAATTGTTTGTAGGCTGTTTGGCTTGTTGCCACAATGCCATTGGGTACTACAATTCCTGCACGTCCGTTGGGGTTTAAGTGTTCGGCAATATAATCGGTAAACAACACTTCGGCTTTGTTGGCTTGTACGCCAAATTTTTTGTGAGGTCGTATGCCGCCTTTTGGTGTCATAAAGGGCGGATTTGCCAATATCACATCAAAGGTTTCTTGCCAACGGTCTTCACTGCTCAAACTGTCGTACTCATGTATGAGTGGCGTTGCAAAACCGTGTAAATACATATTGGCTAAACTCAATCGCACCATATCCGGGCTAATGTCATAACCCACTATGTTTTGTCCTAGCTTTTTGCGTTCATCGGGCGAAAGCGGGTTATGAGTTTTGAATGATGAGTTATGAGTGTTTGGCAACTTATCATTCATAACTCTTAACTCATAATTTAAAATGTGTTTATAGGCACTCAATAAAAAACCAGCCGTTCCGCAAGCAGGGTCAAGCACTGTTTCGTTTTTCTGTGGGTTTACACAAGCCGTTACAAAATCAATAATGTGTCGGGGTGTTCTAAACTGGCCTGCATCGCCTTGGCTGCCCATCACACTCAACAAGTATTCAAAAGCATCGCCCAACTTTTCGCTGTGGCTGTATTCAAACTCGTTGATGTACTTTAAAAACAGTTTTAAGGTGCTTGGGTCACGGTAAGGCAAATAAGCATTTTTAAAAATATTGCGGAACAGTTCAGGAATGTTGGGATTGGTATTTAGTTTTTCCAATGCTTCGCTGTACAATGCTAGCATATCTTGTCCGCTAAGCGATGGGTCAAACAATTTTCGCCAACCGTATTTGGCATATTCGCTTGAAAAGAATTTTGCTTTGCCTTTAAATTTCTCAACGGCTTCTTTATCCATATCGTCCATAAACTTATAGATAAGAGCCAAGGTTATTTGTTCAATTTGGCTTTTAGGGTCGGGCACTTTACCTACCAACACATCACGGCAATCGTCAATATTTTTCTTTGTAATGTTGTCTAGCATTGCTTTTATTTATGAGTTATAAGTTATGAATGATGAGTTATTGCTACTCATCATTCATAACTCATCATTTATAATTCTTCTTGGTGGTTAAAATGGCACTACGAATCATTTTTAATAATTCGTTGGCTTCCATACTTATACTCTCAAATTCTTTTTCGTTTAAATATTCTGTTTGCTTTAATAGCTCAATCCAGTAAATGGATTCGTCACATTCTTTTTGTGCAATAGCCAGTTTATGAATAAAGTCTGCCTTGCTTTCTGCATTTTGTGCCTCTCTTACCAATGCCCCAACTGCTGTTCCGCTTCTCAACAATTGCTTACTTAGCACAAACTATTTTTGATTTATAGTTAGGTGTTTATATAGGTTTACAATCCTTATTGCGAAGGCAAAACTTTTATCCTGAATAATACTTTTTCTTTCACTCATAACTCATAATTCATAACTCCTAACCCCTAACTCTTTTTTAATAAATTCTTCTAACTGCTTTGTGCTTGGTAATTCAAGTATGTATTTGCTTACAAATAAATCTTGGTCGGTATCGGCAACGGCATACTCCACCAGCTCTTTATTATTTTCGGTTACCAGCAATAAAGCTACGGGAGGGTTGTCATCAGGTAGCATGATATTTTTCTTGTAATAATTGATGTAGGTTTTTAATTGCCCAATGTTTTCATGTTCTACTTCTTTCATTTTTAAATCAATCAACACATGGCATTTTAAAACACGGTGGTAAAACACCAGATCAATAAAGTAATATTTGCCCCCAATGGTTATACGTTTTTGCTTTGCTTCAAAACAAAACCCATGACCAAGTTCTAATAAAAACTCTTCTAGGTTATCAATTAGTGCTTGTTCTAAATCAGATTCATACACCACATCTTTTGCATTTAATCCTAAAAACTCAAATGTAAAAGGCGATTTAATAATGTCAGTTGGTAATAATGCTGATGAATTTTCTTGTACAATTCGGCTTAGCTTTTCGGGGTTGTTGCTCATGCCGCTTCGCTCAAAGTACAAGGAGTTTATTTGCCGCTTTAGCTCAGCTACACTCCAGTTACCTTTCATACATTCAATTTCGTAGAAGGTGCGTTTTAAAGGGTCTTCGATAGGGAAAAGCTGAGCCAAATGCGTGAAAGAAAGCCTGTCAATTATCCTATCAGGAGGCACTTGCAGGTCGGTTGGCTTATCAGTTTTAGATTGTGCATTTGTTAAATGCACAATTTTAAGTAATTTATTTTCAATATTTTGAAATTCGTCAGTCGGCAACTGACGAGTAGGGCTGTTATCAAAACCTAATTTTTCTAATTGTGCAGTTAGGGAATGCACTATTTGCGGATAGAGAAAATAAAACTGTCGAAATAATTTAAGATTTCGTGTGCCAAGCCCTTTAATATTAATTGACGTAGCTAATTCATCCACTAATTTTTCGCCATATTTTGCACGGTCTTCCCCTTTTTGCTCAAACTCTACAATATAAAAACCAACCAGCCAATTGCGTATAGTGAGGTGTTTATTTACAGATTTTAAGGTACTTTGCTGAAGTATATTATGTGTTTGCTGAATGCTATTTACTAATAACTCAAAGTTCATATTGGTATTTATGAAATAAATTTATTTAATGGCACATATGTTTTAATATAGTATGGCAATTTGCTTTTCATTGCATCCTCCACACGGTTAAAATCTTGTACATTAAAACTTGGGTTGTGATAGAGTTCTGTAAAATCTTGTTGGTCTATTATATTTCTCACACTTGGGTCGGTGATGTAAGCATAAAAGAAATAGCGTAAACCCTGCAAATCGTCAATGTTGGAAACATTGTTGGTGCTGATAAATTTTTCAAATTCATCACTCAATAAATCGTCTTTACCTTTTATTTGGTTTCCGAAATAAATGAGTTCCAACAATTCACGCCAACCAATTTTGCGGTCAATTTTTAATGACTTGCGAAGTTTTTCCAAATCAAAATATTCTTCGGGTTTGTTGTCATATTTCTCTTTGGCTCTTGCTGTGGCTACTTCCACATCGCCAGCCTCCATCAATTGTTTTATTTCATCATCGGTTTTTACCTTTTCTTCAAACTGCTGAAAAAACATTCGATCAACTTTCATTCCTGCAA
>JAAFID010000151.1 GCA_013297765.1 Cytophagales bacterium
TTGGGCAACGACAATGCTACCAAAGTAGCGGTAATCATAGCTAATGGAGAAATTATGTCGGGCAAGGGCGACGACAATACCATAGGTTCAGAATCGCTTTGTGAACAGTTGCGTAAGGCACGTAACGACAAAGACGTAAAGGCAGTAGTGCTTCGTATCAACTCTCCAGGCGGCAGTGCACTTGCCTCTGATGTGATTTGGAGAGAAGTAAACTTGATCAAAAAAGTAAAACCTATCATTGCCTCCATGTCCGATGTGGCAGCATCGGGCGGATATTACATTGCCATGGCTTGTGATACTATAGTTGCTCAAACTACCACCATTACCGGCTCTATAGGAGTTTTTGGCATTGCCTTTAACGTTGAAAATTTCATGAAAAATAAATTAGGCCTTACTTCCGATAGAGTAACCACAGGCAAATTTTCAGACATCGGTTCTGTAACTAGAGCTATGACAGAGGTAGAGAAAAAAATGATTCAAAAAGAAGTAGAATATATTTATGCCGACTTTACCACCAAAGCCGCCGAAGGCAGACATATCAGTGTAGAGCAATTGCGTTCTGTGGCTTCAGGCAGGGTTTGGTCAGGTGCTGAGGGCAAAGCCAATGGATTGGTAGATGTGTATGGCGGGCTAGAGGAAGCCATCAAAATTGCTGCCGCCAAAGCAAATGTAACTGAATATGAAACCCAATATTTGCCTGAACAAAAAAATCAATATTGGAACCAATTGCTAACGCAGTTTGACAATGAAAATGAAGAAGCATTAATAAAACAATTGGGAATATTTTACCCTTATTTGAAAAGTATAAAAAATGTAAAAAAACTAGAAGGCGTGCAGGCTAGGCTGCCTTTTGAAATTGATTTTAAATAATAAAAATTGAATACCACCATGACCGTAATACGCAACAACTGGACTAGAGCCGAAATCACCGAAATATACAATTCACCAATACTCGATTTGATTTACCGCAGTGCTACTGTGCATAGAGAATATCATGATGCACAAGAGGTTCAGGTGTGCACCTTACTTTCTGTAAAAACAGGTGGTTGCCCAGAAGATTGTAGTTACTGCCCACAAGCTGCACGCTACCATACCGATGTAAAAGTGCAAAAATTACTAGAAGTTGATGAAGTAATTACCGCAGCAAAAAATGCCCAAGAATCTGGCAGCACTAGGTTTTGCATGGGTGCGGCATGGCGTGAAGTGCGAGACAACAAAGATTTTGACAAAGTGCTCGACATGGTCAAAGGGGTCAATGGCATGGGCATGGAAGTGTGTTGCACACTAGGTATGCTTACCGAAGAGCAAGCACAAAAACTACACGATGCTGGGTTGTACGCCTACAATCATAACTTAGACACTAGTGAAGAACATTATGATAAAATCATTTCTACTCGCACCTACGATGATAGACTCAATACCTTAAGCCATGTACGCAAAGCCAAAATCTCGGTATGTTCTGGTGGCATCATAGGCATGGGCGAGTCGCACAATGACCGTGTGGGCATGTTGCATGTTTTATCAAATTTACCCGAACACCCAGAATCTGTACCTGTAAATGCACTAGTGCCAGTAGAGGGTACGCCACTAGAAGCACAACCACGCGTACCCATTTGGGATATGATACGCATGATTGCTACCGCACGTATCATCATGCCCAAAGCGATGGTACGCCTTTCTGCTGGAAGAATTACCATGAGTTTTGAAGAGCAAGCCATGTGTTTCATGGCAGGTGCAAATTCTATATTTGCAGGCGACAAATTATTGACTACCCCTAACCCAGAAGTTGATAGAGACAAAGACATGTTTCAAATATTGAACCTTAAACCTCGTAAATCTTTTAAAGATGCGACAAAACCACAAGTGAGTTTTGAGCAGATACCTGTGTAACTTTAAAATTTGAAATTGCTTGAAAAGCATGAGCAAAAAAGGTGCAGTAGCAACCATAACCCATTTTATAATCATATAAAAAACCGTCTCGTTGAATTGTTTCCACTTAGTAGCAGCAAACCTACCATGGTGCGAGTAGGCACGCTGGGGCTGCCCTCTAGTGAATAGTATTGTGCAAACTCAAGGTCTATAGCCCTCCAATCCATCTTGTGACTTAGAATCACTAGCGGATGAAGATCATGAACAAGAGATTTTAGCATAATTCTAAAAAGATTTAATTGCTTGCTCATACTTATGTTTTCCTTGCATTTTCCCTTAGTTTTGAATGGTTTGTAAAAATACTAAGGGAAACTAAACACTTATATGCTCTTGTACAATAGCAACTGTAAGGGCGAGAAACGTTTTTAAGGGAAGACTAACTACGCTTCCATTAAATTAAAAATCTTGTTTTTGGGCAAGTTCAATGTACAAAAAACCAAAAGGTTTATTTCTTCCCAATTTCATTGAAGTATTTCATTGAAATTAATTTTAATTTAAACCTGTCTAATTAAATGTTTACTTTGTCTATTAATAACATTTATTAGTTTTAATTATGTATTAATCAACCGATACATCGAAATTACTTATAATTAGTTGGTTAAGTAAATAATTCGTTTTACCTTGCGACCATAATTTTTTATTCACCTAATTTCTAAACCAATAAAAACCATGAAACACTTGCTATTGCTAGAAAAAAATGTTTTAAAACAAAACAAAACAAAACAAAACAAAACAAAACAAAACAAAACAAATAATTTTTTAATTGCCCTGTTCCTAATTTTAGGAGTACAAAATTTTTCAGCTGCACAAACTACTCGAACATGGAATATCCCAGCAGGGGTGACCTCGGGAATTGATCAAACTTACATAGGTACAACTTCTGGCGACTGCTCGATTAGATCTGGCAATCAAACGATGTTTAGTTTTTCAACATTGCCTGGTTTTGGTGACCCTGCAATAGGCATCTACACCAACCGCTGGATGTGGGCAACTACTAGTGATAAACATTTGTATTCTATTGGCAATTCTTCTAGTATAAATTTCAAATTTACTGACTCTTTGCCCATGAATGATAATGGTTCTACCGCCATGACGATTAAAAGAACAGGGGTAAGTATAGGTCGTTCCAACCCAACCGCTACATTAGATTTATATAAGCTTTCAGAAAATGCTGCGGATAGAAATGTGATGTTGAAATTGACCAACGGATTTGCACCAGGCACTTTAAATGAACCAACATTGACATTTGACAACGGTACAACTAGCACCACTTATGGTGGCGAAGGTTGGACAATAGGGGCACAAGTGGCAGGGTCAAGTTATTTGCGTATAGGTCGATATACAGGAAACCCAGCAGTACATTCAGAATACTTGAGAATTAACCAAAATGGCAAAGTAATAATTGGAAATCCTTCAGGTATAAATACATCTCTTAATTTTAACCTTTTTGTACCCGTAGGCATACGCACAGAAGCCATACAAGTAGATTTAAAAAGTGCTTGGTCAGATTTTGTATTTGACAAGGGTTATAGACTAGCACCTCTTGCTGAAGTGTAAACCTACATTGAAGCCAACCATCACCTGCCAGGCATACCTAGTGCCGATGAAGTAAAAATGGAGGGTATCAACGTTGCCGAAATGGATGCAAAACTACTTCAAAAAATAGAAGAATTGACCCTGCACCTGATTGCTTTGGAAAAACAAGTAGCTTTGCTTAAAGCCAAAGGAGGTGTAAAATGAGCCTACTAAAAAAATATTTCATAAGCCATACAACCATTTGTATGCTTATGCTCTCTTTGTGGTGTATGAATGCACAAGCACAAAGTATTAGAAAAAATTATAGGGAAATGACGGCGAAAGAGCGAGAGGTGTATTGTACGGCATTAGAAGCATTAAGATTGAGTGGCCGAATGCAGGTTTATGCTACCTTACACAGTACTCATTCAAATTTAAGCAATCCAACTTTAGTACCACCAGTAATTAATACTTATATCCACAACAGCGAGGATTTTACTCCTTGGCACAGGTGGTTTATATATAATTTTGAGAAAGATTTACGAAATTCTGGAGCACCAGGTGCAGTAAAAATAAATATGCCGTATTGGGATTGGACTTCTGTAAATTACACAAGTGTGCCTACAGATAGAACCCCTGCTGCACCAATATTTAACGATTCTTATTATACTCCTGAGTATGGTTTTTTAGGAAAATATAACTCCTTATGGAGTCTTGGGAGAATTGCTACTAGTTCCAGTTATCCAACTAATGTAGCGGTAAATGATGTTCTCTCAAACAATATTTATTCCAATCATACTGCTATGCGACCGAGATTAGAGGGAGTGCTTCATAATGGAGTTCATAATATAGTAGGTGGCGTAATGGTAACAGCACTTTCTCCCAATGACCCAATATTTTATTTGCACCATGCTATGATAGATAAAATTTGGCAAGATTGGTTAAATGTGGGCAATAAACTTAACACATTCTCAAACAATACTATGCCAAGCGTCCCAGTAGGTTCGTTTTTACCAAATATTGGTGTAGATGCAATAAAAGACAGTAGAGACATTAAAGTTTTTTATGCAGATAATGGATTTGTAAACATTGATAAGTACACTGTCTCAAACCAAATTGATGGTACGAATATTGACAATACAAATACAGAAAACTTTAGATATACTGGTATCATTAATCTAGGGGGTTCGGCTACCAACTTCTTTACTGTGCCGTCTGGCAAAATTTGCAATGTATTGTCATCTCAAGCAATTGTTCTAAAACCGGGGACAACCATATTAGCTGGGTCTGTTTTTTCAGCTAAGATTGATGCTACGTCATTCACTACTGCACGTGTTGCAATTAATGATGTAGTACCTGATGTGCAAACCCCTAATAATGATAATAAATTCGCTCAATTATTGATATTTCCCAATCCTTCAAAAGATAAAGTTGCAATCTTTACAGATCCTAATGGCGAAGAGATGTTAGACATAACCATAGTAGATATTTCTGGGAAAGCCGTACTTTATCAAATAATTAATGGATTAAATACAGAATTAAATATACAAGATTTGTCTGCTGGTTCTTATACCATTCATATACAATATCGCAGTGGCAATGGAGTAAACAAATTGTTGATCAAACTGTAATAGTATGTTTAGGTTGTATATAATTGTTCGCCAACATATCAATAATCAATTTGTTATGAGTATCATGAGCCTAACTATTCTCATGATGCTGTTGCAATCTTGTAAAAAAGAAGAATTAAAAATTGACGAAGATTTTCATGGATATATTGCCGCTGATTATAACGATGCTATTCAACTACAGGTAGGAAATTATTGGGTGTATCAGTTCGCCAGATTAGATACTAATGGTAATTATGAATACTTCGGTTATGATAGTATTAGCGTTGAAAAGGATAGCATATTGCCCAGAGGCAAGAAAGTATATCAATTGTTTGAAAATGGAGTCCCCTACGATTTGGTGTATGATTCTGCAGGATATTTATTAAGAGCCGAACAAAAAGACTTAGTAAGTAAGCCAGTAGTCATATTTTCAGGACATAATTTCAGAGATACACTTTACAAAAATGCGATCCACTATGGCATGATACACGATATTAATATGGAAATTAGTGTTCCTGCGGGTAAATTTAAAACTGTAAATTTTGTGGAATCGCCTTTAGGCATTTCTCATGAAGCAGATCCTAAGCACGAGCAGTGTTACCAACAAACAATGTATGCCAAAGGGATAGGTGCGATAAAAAAAATACAAAATCATTTCGGTACACCTTACGAAATTCATTTAATAAAATTTAATATTCAAAAATTATGAAAATATTTATAAAAGCGCTCATTATATTTTTGTGCATAATTAACAATTCTGCTAATGCAAAAGTTCATAGAATATTTGTGTGGGATGGTTATTATCAATTTCAAAATGATGAGTTCGATATTAAAATATATATCGGAGATACAATTCAATGGTATTCCATATCAAATGCTCTTCGAGCACATACAATTACTTCTGTAAAAATACCTGTTGGGGCAAAGAGTTTTGACTACCCTGTTCCTATAGCAAATATGGAATTTAATTATGTGGTTGAAAAAGCAGGGATATATGAATATGTATGCACACCTCACGCACCTGGCATGAAGGGGTCTTTTGAGGTAGAAAGTCCAAATGGGGTTGAAGCTGATATCCAATACCAAATTATAGAAACTGGCCCCATCATTCAACCAAATCCAGTAACGGACAAAATGAAAATTGCACAGCTTACACCTGATATTCGTTATAAATTGACAGTGTACGATGATATGGGAAAATCTATATATACTGCATCTATCCACAATTGCGAGTTTGTGGAAGTTGATATTGCCAATTTTAATGCTGGCACCTACACCGCCCACCTTGCCTACTGTGGCTGCAAGCCACAGAAAAATGGTTGTGGCGGGGCAGGTAAAACATTGAAATTTATAAAACAATAGAAAAGGTTTACGTGATACGTTGTTACGTTTTGTAATACAAAAATTATCATTTAGAGTGCAATGAGAGGGCTGAGAGCTGGTATATAAATATATCTCGGCACTCGGGCTGAGTACTCGGTCTCTTTCGTTGCCTTTAAATGGCTAACAAATTGCCTCCTAAATTTAAAATACCAATGTTCTAATAATTAGCCTCATTGACACATTTAAAAATTTAATTTCCGACATAAACAGTAAACTTACAATGAAAAAATCTTTTTATACCATCCTTTTAGCTATTCAGATATTCTCATTGAAAAATGCCATGGGTCAATGGGTCAAACTCACCAAACCTTCGGACATTAATTATACAGCAGTAGGATTCGCAGATGAATTAAATGGCTGGATAGGTTCTAATGAAAATAATACTTCGCATCAGTTTACAAACGACGGAGGGAAAACTTGGAAAGATGTTAATATGGATGAAACCTACCGTCAACCTAATCTAGTGTACTTTGCCAACAGAAACCTTGGCTTCTTAGGTTCTAAATTAGAAGGTAGCATTTCTGAAACTTGGGATGGGGGAAAGACTTGGAAACTATTTGGCACTGCGAAAAATAATCCGCAACGTGTAACTTTTTACACTATCAAAAAAATAGAAGATTATTTCATGGCCGTAGGATATTACCAAGTGCCATTTGGCAATCCCCAAACACTCATATATACCATAGATAGTAACTTTAACACCTTAAAAAAGATTAAATTATCTAATGATGTCGGAGAAATTTTCTTTATAGACTCTTTGGTAGCATACACACAATATTACTCAGAAATAAAGAAAACAGTTGATGGGGGTAAATCTTGGAATGCATTAGGGTTAGGAGTAAATACAAATATTCTCAGTATTTATTTTACTGATGAATACCATGGTGTCGCTGTTGGAATTAATGCTACCATACTTCATACTCAGGATGGCGGACTAAGTTGGAAAATCGTGAGTTCTAAAACAGGAGGGCTTGCTTATCATAAAGTGAAATTTGTTACACCCACTCGTGGCTATATATGTGGTCAACAAGGAACTATTCTTAAAACGGTTGATGGTGGCTTGAACTGGAATCCCATGAAGTCGGGAACTTTTGAATATCTCTCAGACATTTCATTTGTGGACAGTACTTTGGGTTTCTGTATTGGCAACAATGGTACAGTACTAAAACTTATTGAAGACCTTACTGTGCCGCAGGTTACCAAAATAAATGTTCCTAGTGGCAAGCTGTGTGCGGGTGGCAGTTACTCCATCAACTATATGGTAAATAAGAAATTTAGCAAAACCAATACCTTTACCGCCTACCTAAGCGACGGGCAAGGCGACTTTACCAATGCCGTTGCGGTAGGCAAATCAGCCAATGATACCTCTGGCACTATTAACATCACTATCCCAGCAAATACGGCACGCAACAACTAAGCCTTCGTGGCGGCTGCAAGCCAAGCCATGAAGGCGTGGTTGAACGTGACCTTTGGTAGCGGGGGTGGGGGTTAAGCAGACTTTTTTATTATGGGGTTTTCGTAGCTGGCAGGTGGTA
>JAAFID010000152.1 GCA_013297765.1 Cytophagales bacterium
TACTGCGTCAAGAGAGGTTTAGCAAAAAAACAATCAAAAAAATTACGAACAAAGAGAAAATTATAGCAAGCAAAAAACCTACAAGAAAATTAGATCCTAAAATAACACTTGCGAAAGATACAGTGCACACTCCCAAAGTGCCAAAGGCAATCCCAGCAATTAAAGAAGAATCAAAAGTAGAACCCGAAATGATAGGCAAAATTTTAGGCGAAAGATTGAAAAATTCTCTAACATTTGAGTTCAATAAATCAGAATTACAGAAAGAATCTTACCAATATTTAGATGAGCTAGTAACCATGTTGCGGCAATGCCCCAACT
The DNA here is from genome assembly GCA_013297765.1 of Cytophagales bacterium. Classification (GTDB taxonomy): domain Bacteria; phylum Bacteroidota; class Bacteroidia; order Cytophagales; family Cytophagaceae; genus REBA01. The sequence goes on from JAAFID010000152.1 coordinate 319, forward strand.
GCAAAGTAATGGTAACAGGCCATACCGACGACAAAGGCAATGAAGCCACCAACCAAAAAATATCATTAGAAAGAGCAGAGACAGTTACCAAATATTTAACAAAAAATGGCATAGAAGAAACTCGCATATCCGCTATGGGAATGGGTTCTCGCAAGCAAATGGTACCCAATACCAATGACGAATTAAGAAGCAAAAACCGTAGAGTTGAATTTATGTTTTACAAATGATTTGTACATTACCAGCTACTAAAACATATTTTGTACATTTAAAAAACATTATTGTAAATTTGTACATATGATGTACATTTTATACATTTGTACAATAGACGTACAAAACCATGGAAGAGTTATTCAACAAATCGGAAAGAAGATTAAAACCAGTAGATCTTAATTTTAAGCGTTACTTGTTTCCCGATATAGACGACAAGGAACGGCTTATTGGCATCACAGGTGCTAGAGGCACCGGCAAAACTACACTACTGATGCAAAAGCTAAAAGAGAAAAACGTGCCAGCCAATAGAGGTTTTTATACCTCTATGGACGATATTTATTTTGCTACCCACCGCCTAGTAGATGTTGCCGCAGCGTTTAGTAAAAATGGAGGTAAATACCTCTTTCTCGATGAGGTACACAAGTACGAGACATGGTCTATAGAACTTAAAAACATTTACGATACCTATCCTGAATTGAACGTAATGTTTACAGGTTCGTCAGTGATAGAAATGGCCAAAACGCAAGGCGACCTTAGCCGCAGGGCTATGGTGTATAAGCTAGAATCCATGTCATTTAGAGAATATTTGGCTTATGATTTAAAACTCCACTTTGACCCTATTTCACTTACAGACTTACTTTCCAATCACATTGCTATTGCCGAAAGTCTATTAGACAAAGGGCTAGAACCATTAAAGCATTTGGAAAATTTTCATAAATATGGGGCTTACCCTTATTCATTGGAAAGTAAAAATACCTTCCATGAAAAGTTGCGAAATACCATTAATGTAATCATCGAAAATGACCTTGCGGCAGCTGCTGGCATTGATTTCAGTACAGGATTAAAAATCAAAAAGATGTTAGCAGCCATCAGCCAATCTGTACCTTTCAAGCCCAATATGAATGACCTTGCTGCCAAAATTGGTGCCGACCGCAGGAACGTGTACAAATACCTCGATTATCTCAAAAGATCAAGACTAATCAATACATTAACTTCGGATGAAAAAAACTACAACGCCATGTCGAAACCAGAAATGATTTACCTAGAAAACGGTTCGCTAGCTTATGCACTTTGTGAAGAAAAACCCGAAAAAGGAATGCTAAGAGAGACATTTGTGTATAGTCAAATGGATCCAAAGCACCACGTGAGCTATACACCTGCCGGCGATTTCTTGATCGACAATAAATACATATTTGAAGTAGGTGGCAAAAACAAAAAATTTAAGCAAATTAAAAACCTACCTGCAAGCCACTTAGCAATAGATGAAATAGAAGTAGGGCATGGAAACAAAATACCCATGTGGCTGTTTGGTTTCTTAAGATAATGGGTATTATTTATAATCGTTAAAAATTGCATATTTATTTGCCATTTCCTTTCTCAAATAAAGATTCTAGGCTAATTTTGCATTGTAGAAATTGATATGATTAATAATTTCAAAGCCGTAAGTATTTCCTATAAGCATGCCCCAGTCGATATTCGTGAGCTGGCATCGCTATCAGAAAGTTTGTGCAAGCACTTAATGTTGCAGCTTCGCGAAATAAGCGAAATAAGCGAATTAATGGTGCTTTCCACCTGCAATCGTACAGAAATATACTATGCATCTGTGGACGATTTAAGCGTACAAATTATCAAACTTATAGGTATAGTAAAAGGCGTTGAAAATTTTTATCAATATGCCAATTATTTTCAAAACATAAATAATCACGACACAGCAGTTCAGCACTTGTTTGATGTATGTATAGGCCTAGAATCTCAAGTAGTGGGCGATATACAAATCATCAATCAAGCAAAACATGCCTATCAATGGTCTGCCGATTTAGGTTTGGCAGGTCCTTTCCTTCACCGTATTATGCACACCATTTTCTTTACCAATAAGAAAGTAGTACAAGAAACATCTTTTAGAGATGGTGCTGCGTCGGTATCTTATGCAACTGTAGAACAAGTTGAGGAGCTTTGTGCGGAATTAGTCGAGCCTAAAATATTGGTCATTGGATTGGGTGAAATGGGTAGCGATGTTTGTAAAAATCTCTCTGAATCGGGCTTTAAAAATATTACCATAACCAACCGTACTGTTGCTAAAGCAGAAGCCCTAGCAAATGAAATTTCAGCAAAAGTAATATCTTATGAATCCTGCTGGGAGGCTATAGCACTAGCCGACATTATCATTTGTTCGGTAAGTAGCCAAGAACCTATTATTACCAAAGCAAAAGTACAATCGCTCAACACCCTTTCTTTTAAATATTTTATAGATATTTCGGTACCTCGCAATGTTGAGGCTAAGGTCGAAGAAGTACCTGGGGTATTGGTGTACAATATTGACCACATACAGAACCGAGCTAACGAAGCATTAGCATTACGTTTACAGTCTATCCCTAAGGTAAAATCTATCATACATGATTCGATAGTCGATTTTTCTAACTGGAGCAAAGAAATGGTGGTTTCGCCAACGATTAACAAATTGAAAAATGCATTAGAGCAAATACGTCAAGAAGAGATTGCTAGACATTTAAAACAAATGAGTCTAGAAGAATCACAGAAAATAGAGTTGATTACAAAAAGCATTATGCAAAAAATAATAAAGCTACCTGTATTGCAGCTTAAGGCAGCCTGCAAGCGAGGGGAAGCCGAAACCTTAATGGATGTGTTAAATAATTTGTTTGATTTGGAAAAACAAAGCGATCAAATCCCAATTTCATAATCTCATAAAAAAATCCTTGAAATTTCAAGGATTTTTTTATGAGACAAACCTAATATAATTAATCTAATGGCAGTTCCATAGGTGTAGTTCTATTGTTTGGGTCAGAATTTGCCAAATCCATCATACCAAAACCCTTATTGGTATAAACACCAAGGCCGCAGTTAAATATAAATTCTTGTACTTCTGGGTCAGCGTACAGTGTAAATGGTAGAGTATAGCCCCGTACTTCGTACTTATTACTTCTATCAAATGCGGGAAATATGCGTGCAAATTTTTTCTCTTCGTCTCTTATTTTTCCCAAATAATCTTTATCTGGCACTATTTGGAATTTATAAAATCCAGCAATTTGTTCTGTAGTAAACTGCCCCGATTTCTCCATTCTACTCATGGTATTATCGTACAATATATCAGAGAATTCATCAGAAGTGGGGTTGATGAACTGTTTCGCCTCAGCTTGACCTTCGTTTGGGTGCAACAAAACTAAAGGTGAAAGACAGATATACTTCATCTCTGAAGTAATCACTGGAACTATTTCTTTTTCTACACTTAGTGGAATTAGCAGTAATTTTCCAATTTCTACTTGCTGTTGCTTAAACAATGCTTTTATGACACAATCAATCAGATGTGTATTCGTACTTGAAAACACCAACGTTACTTTATTGGAATAAAAGTGCAAACCCTCTTTGCCAACTTTTGTTTGGCCTTTTAATCCTGAAAAATTATACAAATCGAATCCTTGAAATTCGCCTTTATATTTATCCAATTGTGTATTAATCACATTTGCCAGTAAAAACTGGTGATGGAAAGGAACAGTAGCTCCTTTATTGCTAAGACCGAAAACAATTCTTACTCTCAAGGCTAAAAAAATTAAAATTACAACTAATTTATTTCTGTGTGCTTACGAATTTTATTTTTAAACATTAAACCTAAAATGCATAATATCTCCATCTTGTACGATATAGTCTTTGCCTTCAACGGACATTTTTCCCGCTTCTTTGCAGCCATTTTCCGATTTATACAATTCATAATCGGTCATTTTAATAACCTCTGCTCTTATAAATCCTTTTTCAAAATCTGAGTGAATTACCCCAGCAGCCTGTGGAGCTTTCCACCCTTTGGTAATAGGCCATGCACGAACTTCTTTTACGCCTGCTGTAAAATAAGTAATCAAATTTAGTATAGCATACGATGCTTTGATTAATTTGTTTAATCCTGATTCTTTTAAGCCATATTCTCCCAAAAACATTTCTCTTTCTTCGGGTGTTTCCATTTCTGCTATTTGCGACTCGATAGCAGCACACACCATAATCAATTGTGCATTTTCACCTTCAATAGATTTTCGTAAAGCCTCTACATAATCATTGCCTGTAATTACTGCTGCCTCATCTACGTTTGCCAAATAGATTACAGGCTTATCGGTAAGCAAGTTCAAATCTTCTATAGCAAGCTGGTCTTCTGCATCTACTGCTAAACTTCTTGCACTTTGACCTGCTTCAAGATGTTGTTTATATTGAAGCAAAGTGGCCAGTTCTCTTTTTGACTTGGCATCTCCTGCCCTAGCCATTTTTTCTACTTTTTGAATTTTTTTATCTACAGAATCAAGGTCTCTTAATTGTAGCTCCGTATCTATTATTTCTTTGTCTTTTACAGGGTTTACAGTACCTTCTACGTGTACTATATTCATGTCGTCAAAGCAACGAATCACATGAATTATAGCATTAACCTCTCTTATATTAGCCAAGAATTTATTGCCCAATCCTTCGCCTTTACTGGCTCCTTTTACCAACCCTGCAATATCTACAAACTCAATAACCGTAGGCAATACTCTTTCGGGGGTTACTAGTGCTTCTAGTACTTTAAGTCTTTCATCTGGTACGGTAATAACACCCACATTGGGTTCTATGGTACAAAAAGGATAATTTGCAGCCTCTGCTTTGGCATTAGAAAGTGCATTAAAAAGGGTAGATTTCCCAACATTGGGCAAGCCTACTATTCCGCATTGAAGAGCCATTAGTTATAAAAATGTTGTATTTTTTTTGTAAAATGTTTGCAAATGTATTAAAAAATCAAGTTTAAATAATGATAAAAATGAAAAAACCCTCTAATGGCTTATCAGAGAGTTTTAAATAGTATTTGAGGATTAATCCCAACTTAAATCTGTAGATTCTGAAGTATCAACTGGGGTTTCTGCACGTTCACTTTCTTCATCATCAAATTTAGAAAAATCTACTTCGGGCATCAATTCAGTTTTAAGATGTGCGACAGTTTCGTTCAATGCTTCTAAAAACTTTCCAAAATCTTCTTTGTATAAAAAAATCTTATGTTTTTCATAAAAGAAACCATCGTCTTTAAATTTTCTTTTACTTTCGGTAATGGTAAGATAAAAATCGTTTGAACGTGTAGATTTAATATCAAAGAAATACGTTCTTTTCCCCGCTCTTACTCTCTTAGAGTAAATCTCTGCTTTGTCATGTTCTTTATTGTCTTCCACAAGTTTGATATTTTGTTTATATCAATAAAATTATAATTTTTAATCAAACAATCCAAATAAATAAACAAATTGAATGGTGTTTTTTTTACTTAATGGAGAGTTACAAAAATATACCTATAGAAATAAAATTTAGTATCAGATTAATATTTTTTTTAAGTTTCAAAATGCCATATTTGACAAAGATTCATACACAATGATTCGTCAATTAATCAAATAAAAAACATGAAAAAAATTATTACCACCGTTGTGGCAGCACTAACCATGGGCTGCATTATTGCTAATGCACAAATAAACATGCCTCGCCCTAGCCCAGAAGCCAAAGTAATGCAGAAGGTAGGCATGGCCGAAGTAACCATCAATTACTGCCGCCCACAAGCCAAAGGCAGAAAAATATTTGGTGATGTGGTGCCTTTTGATAAAATGTGGAGAACAGGTGCCAATGCACCCACAAAAATTACCATCAGCGATTCTATCAATGTAAATGGTAAAAAAATAGCAGGAGGCGAATATGCCATTTACACCATACCTAGTGTCACTGAGTGGACTGTTATATTTGGCAAAAACGCTTCTACCTCAGCTGGCGATTACAAAGACGAACAAGAAGTAGTACGTTTTAAAGTAAAGCCAGAAATGGGAACTAACATGGTTGAAGCTTTTACAATTAGTTTTATAAATGTTACCCCAACGACTTCTGAAGTTGAATTGAGCTGGGAAAAAACATTGGTAAAATTCAAATTGCAATATGATGCCGATGCAAAAGTAATGGCCGATATTAAAAATAAAACAGAGCTAGACCCCAATGCCCTTTTTCAGGCGGCAGGATACTACTACGATACCGATAGAGACTTAAACAAAGCATTGCAATGGGTAACAGTTGCAACCGACAAAAATCCTCAATTTTGGACCTTGCATTTGAAAGCTAAAATTCAAGCAAAATTGAAAGATTACAAAGGTAGCATGGCTACGGCACAAAAATCAATGGAACTTGCCAAGGCTGCAAAAAATGATGAGTATGTAAAATTCAATGAAAAATTGATTGCTGAAGCAACGGCTAATATGACTACGGGTGCTGCCAAAAAGAAATAAGGTTTAGCACGATAACATTTTTTTAACCATTTGCACTTGTATAAAAAAGGGGGAGCTATTAAAATAGTTTCCTCTTTTTTTATGTGTTTTATAGTCACAATGAAAAGGGCAACTAACAACCACAAGGTTTTTTGGCTAATTTTGTTTTTTGCCTATTGAAAGTAACGAAATTTAAAAGATGCCCTCCTCTACCGAAGAAATAAAAAAACAGATTCAATTGCTAAAAATTGAGCAAGACGAAGATAGAATTCAATACCGAGATAAGATTTTAAAATCATCTATACAAGAGCGAAAGCAAATCGGGGTTACGTGGTATCCTATCATTATCAAGGACAGTTACTATGGCTATGGCGAAAGGTTGATACTAGAAATTGAACGACCTAGCGGCGTGTACTTGCCACATCAATTTCAGTTTGGCTGTACTGCATCACTTTTTAGCAATCATGATACAGAGCATTCGGTGACTGGCGTGGTGAATGCCGTACGCATGAACCAGCTAAGACTAACGCTTAGTGTAGATGAGCTACCCGAATGGGCCAATATGGGCAAACTGGGTTTGAATTTGCTTTTTGATGAAACAAGCTATAAAGAAATGAGCCTAGCCCTACAGTTGGTACACAAAGCTGAAAATAATAGACTAGCAGAATTACGAGAGGTGTTGACTGGGGATACTGAGCCAGAATTTGTATCAAAACCAATTTTACAAATAGACCGCCTCAATACCTCGCAAAACCAAGCGATGAACCATGTATTGCAAGCAAAAGATGTTGCTGTAATTCACGGCCCACCTGGTACTGGTAAAACAACTACCTTGGTAGAAACTATAAAAGCAGTACTTGCTACAGAAAAGCAAGTGCTAGTATGTGCCGCAAGCAATACTGCCGTAGATTTACTTACTGAAAAACTTGCCGAAAAGGGGCTGCAAGTTTTACGATTTGGAAATCCATCAAGGATAAGTGAAAGTCTTATAGCACATACTGTAGATGCCAAAAGTGCTGCACACCCAGAATACAAAAGCATCAAAGAATTTAAAAAACGTGCCGCAGAATTTAAAAATTTTGCATCCAAATACAAG
>JAAFID010000153.1 GCA_013297765.1 Cytophagales bacterium
CAATGATTTTCACGAGCCAATGCTTAAGCATATAGAAAATGATCATACACGAATTCTGTTAGATAAGTCTAATAAATTGCAACCCCATCATTATCTAAATGAGCAAAAAGGCTCTTCAAAATCGAGTAATAGCAATGCAGATTTTAAGAAAATAGTACAATCTGTTGCTATTAGTCTAAGTTCAGATGCCAATAGATATAGGCATTTGCGGAGAGAATCCTACGCAGACCTATCGCCTTTATTCGTGGGCGGTGTCAAGTTTTAATATTTTTGATAGGGCAGCATTTCAAAGTTGAAATGCTGCTTTTTTTATCTTCACGCTCTCTTTTTAAAATCAAAGTATGAAAAATCTTCTATTATCAATGTTGCTGCTGATTTACATCAATGCTCAAGCCCAGCAAGATATTGCCACATCGCACTATCACAGAGCTACCGAATTATCTATGGCTGGCGATGTGATGAATGCTATCGCAGAGCTGGATATGGCAATTGCAGCCAATCCTTCATTTGGTCTTGCATACGCAAAGCGAGCGAGGCTAAAAATTACTATTAATAGATACGACGAGGCCATGGCAGATTACAATTTGGCCATCAAACATGATCCTGCATACTTTAATGGATACCATCACCGTGGTCAATTGCGTTTGTTGGTAGAGGATTATAAAGGTGCAAAAGAAGATTTTAATGCGTATGTGAACAGTGCACCTAAAAATTTTGAGGGATTTGAGGCAAGAGCATTGTCTGAAATTGCAGCAAAAGATTATAAAAAAGCTCTAGAAGATTTGGATAAAGCCATCTCGCTCAACAAAACAGATACGATAGCCTACATGGAAAGGGCTTTTTTAAATTTCCAAATTGGTAAATTTAAAGACGCAGAAACCGATTTGGTCACTGTGTTTAAAATGTCTCAAAACAAACCTTATGCTCACAATTTGTTGGGCAATATATACGCTTCGGAAAAAAAGGAATTGCTTGCTGTTCAAAGTTATAATAGAGCAATTGCACTTTCACCGAATGTTGCCATATTTTATTTGAATAGAGGGCTTTCGTTTCAAAATCTTAATAAACTAAAAGAGGCTATCAGAGATTTTAATACTTGCATTGAACTGGAAAACAATAATAAACTTGCATATTACAATAGAGGAATTGCTAAAAAACAAAATCAGGATTTTGCGGGTGCAATAGGCGACTACAACCGAGCGATTGAGATAGATTATCAGTTCACAGAGGCAATTTTCAACAGGGCATTTGCCTATAAAAAAACATCTAATTACGAGCAGGCATTGAAAGATTACAATACCTACATTACTGCACACCCTAAAGATGATGAGGCCTACAGCAATAGAGGAAATTTGAAAATGCACTTGCAAAATTATGAAGAAGCCATTGCCGATTACACAGAATCTATCCGTCTAAAACCCAATCATGAGGTGGCTTTATTAAATAGGGGTTTGGCAAAATTATTTTTGAGTCGCAATGAAGCAGGTTGTATAGATATCAAAGCCAGCAAAGATTTGAATTATGCTCCAGCAGAGGAAAAATTTAGATTGTTTTGTGTGCCTTGAGGTTTTATCTAGTTGTTTTAAGTTTCAAAATATAGCTTAGTGATGTGATTTTTATTTGAAGAAAGTGCTTTTTTCAAGGTTTAAGTTTTCGAGAGAATAGATAATCGTGATTTGAATAGCGATAATGATTTGCTTAATTTTTAACCAAGCCTATAAAATCATTTACCGAGTAAGCATCTTTCACATCGAAATCGCCAATCTTGGTGCGACGTAGCGACGATAGGTAAGCACCTACGTTCAATGCATCGCCAAAATCTCTTGCAATACTTCTTATGTAGGTACCCTTACTGCATTTGATGCGAAATTCAACGGCTGGTAATTTGATTTGGGTAATTTCAAATTTTATAATTTCGATTGGGCGAGCTTTAATTTCTACCTCTTCGCCTTTTCTTGCCAATTTGTACAGCCTTACCCCATCTACCCGCACTGCCGAATACATGGGCGGTATTTGTTCTTGTTTACCAGTCATAGCAATGGCGGTAGCGTATATGGCAGCTTCACCAACGCTTGTCCAATCGCCTGTAATAACAACTTCTGTTTCTAGGTCAAATGATGGGGTGGTTGCCCCAATCACAAATGTGCCTGTATATTCTTTCTCTTGGGCTTGGTAGGTTTCTATTGATTTGGTTTTCTTGCCCGTACAAAGTATCAAAAGTCCAGTAGCTAGTGGGTCTAGCGTACCTGCGTGGCCAATTTTTTTAAGCCTTATGGCATTTCTTATTTTCTTTACCACATCAAACGATGTCCATTCTAGTGGTTTGTCTATAAGAATTACTTCCCCTGCTTCAAAATCGAATGCCATATGAGATTAAGAAATTTGCAAGGGAACCTTAGCCAATATTAACCCAATGATAATAAGACCTAGGGCTATTCTATAATAACCAAAAAGTTTGAATCCATTTTTTGTAAGAAAACCAATTAAAAAACGAATGGCAGCAATGGCAACTAAGAAGGCAACTACATTGCCAATCAAAAGAATAGAAACGTGTTCGCTGTGAATTGCTTTGTAGCCCTTCAATAGTTTGTATGCTGTAGCTGCAAACATGGTGGGCACGGCCAAGAAAAACGAAAATTCTGCTGCAGCTTTGCGTGTCATGCCTTGAGATAGTCCCCCAATAATGGTGGCTGCCGACCTAGATACGCCTGGCATTAAAGCCAAACATTGAAAGAAACCTATTTTGAAAGATTTTGAGTAAGAGATATTGACATTATCATCAGTGGATGCTTTAAAATATTGGTCTATAAACAAAAGCACCACCCCACCTACCAACAGATTTATGGCCACTACCAATGGGCTTTCCAGCATGGCATCTATTTTTTTGCCTAGTAAGAATCCAAAGAATGCTGCGGGCAAAAACGCTACAAATAGTTTCAAATAAAAATCTATTCCAGCAAAAAACTTTTTCCAATACAATACCACCACCGACAATATGGCCCCAAACTGAATGCACACAGTAAAAAGTTTTGTAAACTCATTTTCACTAATCCCCATGATGGAAGAAGCAATGACCATGTGACCTGTAGATGAAATAGGCAAAAATTCTGTAATGCCCTCAATAATGGCAAGTATGATGGCTTGAAACAAATCCATTAGCTTCTTTTTTGTTTATAGAAAATAGCGAAAAATTCTACTACAAAACCCAACATGAGTAATATTGGCCCTACTGTAAGCCCAAGTGTACCAAAACCATATTCTGCGGTTTCCATAGACATTACTATGTAGCCCAAAGCCAGTATAGCTATGCCTGCTAGCATTATGATGTAATTGATTTTTGAAAATGCAAATCTTCCTTGTGGTGTAGTATTCATTTTTATTTAGTTAAATATTTAGTATAAATCATCGAGCGACATGCGAAGGTATTTGCTCACCGCTTGAAACGAACTGGCAAGCCCAATAAGTATTCCCGAGAATGTTAATATGCCAAAAACCGACAATACTTTTTGCAATTCTTTTAATCGGTCTAATTGTGGTATTTGGCTGTATGCATATTGAAGCAAAATGGCTAACAGTATTACTGCTATCAAACCGCTGAAAAAGCCTTGTACGGTTGCATGCCATAAAAATGGTCGCTGGATAAAGCCAGATTTTGCACCTACCAGTTGCATACTACGAATTAAAAAACGCTGAGAATACAAGGCCAGTTTAATGGTATTTCTAATCAGCAAAACAGTGGTAAGTAATAATATAAGCGAAAAACCAATTAGTACTAATCCTATCAAGCGAATGTTTGCATTTATTTCAGAAACCAAATTGATAGGGTAGCTTACCTCAAATACATCTTGCATTATTTTGATTTGCTCGGCTGCATCGGCTAGTTTCTGTTTTTCAAAATAATTTCTATTAATTTTAACCACAAAAGATTCTCTTAGAGGGTTGTCGGTGAGTACTTGAGAGAAATCTTCGCCTGTCTCTGCTATAAATTTTTTGGCGGCTTCTTCTTTGCTTACATGAAAAATCTGTGGTTGCATGTTTTTTCGCATTACAAATGGCATACGCCCAATCACACTTTTTAAAGAATCTACCTGACGTGGGGCTATGTCTTTTTTCAAATACACATTCAACTCTATATTTTCCTTGATTACTTCTGAAAGTTTATTGGCATGTAGCAATAACATGGCGAATAAACCAATTACAAACAAAGAGATGGTAATGCTGAACACAACCGTAAAGGCTGGATAGCTTCCAAGTTTCTTTTTTTTGTATGGTGTATGTTTTGACATAGAAATATTTCAGCTACAAACTTAAATCTTTTTTTTGTATCAAAGGCATGCGTAAAAATAAAAAAACCTCGATATGTTTTCATATCAAGGTTTATAAAAAAGGGAGGGGTCTATTATTTTTTGTTTCGAATCAATTCCAGTTGTTTTACTATGCTACCTTGCTTTATAGGCTTTAGTTGGGTGGCCTCCAGTTGATTCGATTTTAATTCGTAATAATGCTTGTCAAAAAACAGGTACAATTCTTTGGTCTTTTTTGTGTTCAACTCTATCAATTCATAAGGCTTAGAATCAAAATTACAATAAAGAAAAAGCTTGTTGTTGAAATGTTTGTAATGAAATTTATATTCCGATTTGCTATCTACAGCCACGGTTGTTTCTGAATTAATGTGGTCGTTTTTCTGTGCAATATCACCACTTGGCATTGCTATATTGGGGTCGGTATGAAACTCAGAATCTATTGCGGTTACTGGGGTGTGGTCAAGTGCAACGTGAATAGCTTCAGCGTTTTGATCTGCTGCCTTTTTCACTAATTTTTTCGTTGCCTTTGTAGCTGCCTGAACTTCAATAGGTTTTTCAGTTGTAACGGTATTCGCAACTTTATTTTCAATTACAACAGATGGGTTTATAATTGGTTTAATCGTTTCTGAAACTGCTTTACTGGTTGTTGGCTCTAAGGCTGTATTTTGGTTGAAATATAAGTACACACCGGTAAGCACTCCAGCGGTTAATAATAATCCCGCTGCAATTTTCCAAGCTGTTGCAACGGTATTGGTCACTGTAAGTCCTGAAACGTCTATGCTGTCAAGCCTTGCCATCAATTCGGCTTTGCGTTTCGCTTTTAAGGTTTCCATGATGTCTTTTTGCAATTCTATTTCTTGTTTGAAAACAGGGTCAGTTTCCATCGTGTTTTCAAATGCAGTCTTTTCACTTGCACTCATCTTTCCAGATAAGTAGGCATCTATGTTTTGAATGTCGTTTTGGTTATTTATCATAGTTAATCTAAGAAATCGCTAGCGGTATATTGTGCTTTAATTTTTTTATCTAGTTCTTGTTTGCATTTATATTTTCTTGTCTTGGCGGTGTCTGCGTTGGCAAAGCCCAATTTTTCTGCGATATCGGTCATCGAAAGATTGTCGAAGTAATAATACATCAAAATCTTCTTGCAAGTTTCACCCAATTCGTCAATACATTTATTTACGATTCTGATACGCTCTTGCTTGTCAAAATCCATTATTTCTCCTTTCTCTACACTATCGTATGAAAGTCTGCCTTTTCTATCCAATTCTTTTCGCCACAGATTCATACATACGCTATACAAATAGGTGCTGATTTTGGAAGTAAGCACAAAATCGGTGGTATTTGCTTTTTGCCACAATACAATCAAGGCCTCTTGATATATGTCTCGAGCCTCTTCTTCTGTACCATTATTTTTAACAATGAGATTAACCATCATCTTGTAATTTTTTTTGTACAAGAAATCTAGTATTTTCTCATCACCTCTTTTGATACCTTCTATGATTGCACTTTCTGTCATCTTTATACTTAGCAATGTTTGATAGTAACCTGCAATGTGTGTTTTTTATGAAATTACTACATTTTTATAAATATTTTTATAAACAATATGGTATTTGTTTGATGGATTTTCTGCTTTTGGAATATTGTTAAGAACCTATTTGTTTTTGACCTTTAGTTTTGCGGTAATCTACTAATTTTATAGCAACTAAAGCTCTTATTAATTTTTAAATTGCATGGTTTATAAATCTATTTTTATATTCTTTGGGAATGATGCCAATGTGTTTTTTAAAATGGCGGTAAAAATTTGACATGTTCTCAAACCCGCTCATATAGCCGATTTCAGATACGCTATGGTTATTCTCCATCAACAATTTGCAAGCATGGCCAATACGAATTTCAGTTACATAATCTAAGAATGTTTTGCGTGTATGGTTTTTAAAATATCTTGAAAATGAAGCCACACTCATGTTGAGCTGTGCAGCAATATCTGTTACATATATTTCCTTTTTATAATTCATCATAATATACTCAAATACCTTATTTATTTTATCGGTATCGCCATGGTGATTTGCCGAGAAACCTGTAGCAAGTATAGTATGGACTTCGCTACTTTGTGCTATGGTTAGCAATATCTGTAGCAAGGAAAGTAGCCTTTCCGAACCACTCTCGGCTTGCATGCTGTGTAGTTTTTCCGCAATTTTTTTTTGTGTGGTTCCAATTATATGCAATCCTAGCGACGACTTCTCTAGAATTCGTTTAACCAGCTTCATTTCAGGCACATGAAAAAATTTATCGCCTAAAAAATCTTCCGTAAAATGAATAAAGATAGAACTGGCCTGCATTGCATTGGCTGCATCGTAGTGATAATCGTCGTTGCGAAATAAATGAGGTACATCTGACCCTATGAGTGTAAGGTCGCCCGCCTCAAATTGATGAACTCGATTGCCAATAAATTTTTTGCCTGTACTTTTTGTTATTAGCACTAGTTCAAATTCTTTGTGGAAATGCCATGGACGTTCGTAATAATTACATTCGTATTTGGAATAAAAAAAAGAAGTATTATCGGCTATGGGCAACCGATGCAATTGTGGTTTCATTTTTTAATATTGGGGTAATTAAATTCATAACAATTCTTTAAAACTAAATTCAAGGTCGTGTTCTATTTCAAATTTTTCTAGAAACAATTTATATTCTTCCAAAAAAGTTTTCTTCCGATGGTGTTCCTTTTGATTGTGGATATAGTTAATTACATTTTGAACATGAGATTTAGAATATCCAAAAGCTCCATAACCTCTCTGCCACTCAAATTTTTCTGGAGTCAATTTATTATCGTTTATCCATTTTGATGAATTTGCCTTTACATCTCGCATCAAATCGGCAATAGATTGTGTGGTGTGAAAGCCTACCAATATATGAATATGGTCTGGCATTCCATTAATAGCAAGTAGCTTGTGGTTGTTGTTTTGAACTATTCCTGTAATGTATTTGTACAATTCATTTTCCCACTTCTCATCAATTACTGCCTGCCTATATTTTACTGCAAATACAAATTGTAGGTTGATTTGGGTGTAGCTGTTTGCCATTTTTTTAAGTTATCTCATCTCATCGGACTTATGATTCTCGAACTATCATCATACTCCATCTCATCGGATTTGCATCCGATGTTACTAAGGTTTACCGCTATGCGGTTTTGCATTAAGCCACATCGTGGTGAAATATCGGTTACATTGGTTGTAAAACCAATGATTGCTAAAATCATTTATCATACTCCATCTCATCGGATTTGCATCCGATGTTACTAAGGTTTTACCGCTATGCGGTTTTGCATTAAGCCACATCGTGGCGAAATATCGGTTACATTGGTTGTAAAACCAATGATTGTGAGACCAATGATTTTTCAACAAATGATTATTGCACCAATACCATCTCTCATTGATAAACAAAGCTTCCCCTAAATTCTCCTTGAGTTAATTGTTTGATGCTGCTGGGGGAAGTAACATCGTAAAGTAGGCAATTAAACGTACACACTACATTCACTTGATATTCGCCTTT
>JAAFID010000154.1 GCA_013297765.1 Cytophagales bacterium
AGGTGTAAAAGCAGTATCAAGTAATACTGCCCCCCACGTATTGGTTAATTTAACACCAACTTGAGCATTGTATGTTGCTCCTTTTTTTACCGCAAACCTCACTCTGTATTTTAACAATTCAGTATTTACTTGTGCACCAAAATTGCAACGTAAATAATCGCCATTTCCACCTTGAATTCTGGCAGATCTGTCACCCATATATACATCGGCAGGTGTTCCGGTTCTATTGGTTGCCACCATTACCAAATTGCTACTGGTTTCTTTTCTTTCCTTAATATTAAAATATTCAAAACTAGGATAAGGAATTTTATTTCTCATCATGATGTCTTGATCGGTATTTGCGAAAATACCTAGACCTGTAGAGGTAGCAACTGCGTTCATATCAAATGTAACTCTTGCTTTTTTCACCCCTGGTATTGTTGAGCTAGGGTTAAAATCTGTAGTAGAGAAACTAATAGCAGTACTCTTAGCAGATTTATTATAAGCTGCATCTACCGCTTCAATTTGTATTGAATATGCAGTTTTGTTAGACAAGTTATCAATTTGGAATGAAGCTCCCTTAACAATTTCTGAGTTTACAGGCGTAGCACTTCCATTAAGGTAAATGTTATAACCTCTTATTTCTGTTTCTGCATCGGTACTCGGAGTCCAACCTATTTGCAAACCTAAATCAAATGCTTTGGTAAGCACTAAACCTGTAGGAACTGTAGGAGGATTGCTATCTGCTCCGTAGGTAGTTGCATTAACGGTATTAGAAAGTGCCGAAGCATTTTCAAACCTATCAACAGCCACTACTACTACACTGTAGCTAGTTTTTTCTTTCAGGCCAACTATTTTGTAGTTTGTACCTTTCACAGTATCTTTTGCAGCTACACCATCTACATAGACCAAATATCCTAAGAAATTTTGATCTGTTGAAGCATCCCATTGCACCATCAAATCGGTAATACCTGAGGTAACTACTTTGAGATTTTTAGGTTGTGTAGGTGATATGGTGTCAAAAACAGGAGATGATAATGAACCATCTATTAGAGCGAAACCTTGCTCAGGTTTAGCAACAAATACGTCAAACTCATTTGAAGAAACTATATCAGCATTTTTTGCCATCCAATAATAGGTCTTACCTGCAGTAAGTATTAGTGGATCAGAATTTTGAGGTGCTTTATTACCTGTAAAATCTGATATTAATACTTTATTTTTTGGATTGGCATCAGTACTTAGATACAGTAAAGAGTTATTATCGCTTCCTGTAGCCTTAAATATGTATTCTCCAGTAACTGATGGTGTAATAAATCCCCACATTCTTTGCCAAAAGAAATCTCTGGCTAAGTCACGGATAGGGGTTGTAGAAGTAGGGATAACTTGATAAGAACCTGGTACAGCAACCGCATCATCGACCAATTCTTGCCAATGCTGGGTATCATAATATTCAAAGTTCACACCTGGGAAATTGAAAAAACCAACATTGAAATCCAATGTTCTTGTATAGGTATCAATTCCACCGCCTGCAACTCCACCATCATCTTTAGCTGTTATTTTTATTGATGCATTGCCTAAAGTAAGTGGAGAAGCTTTTAAAACAGCAAATTTATTGCCTTTTACATATTCTACGCTTATACCTTTAAGTATTGTTGCGTTTAAATTTTCTACAGTGAAGGTTATGTTTTGATCTTTGTTATCGTCGCCATCATTTACATTTGGAAGCATGATGTAAACAAACTCATGTCCGATATTTACCTTTTTAGCGGTAGGTATTCCAAATATTGGGGAATTGTTTAAAGCTGGATTTTTTACAATCACATTAAATTTGACAACGTAAGTGTCAGTACCTATTGGCTGTGCGGCTGCACCGTCGTCTTTAACAGTAACAGTTATTTCTGCAACACCTAATTGGCTTCCAATAGTGTAAGTAAGCGTTGCAGTAGTTTGATTAGTAATGGTACTAGGTGTAACTACCAAATTGGAAACAATAGCACTATTGCTACTGGTCGCCGTAATAGTTAAGTTTTGAACTGTTTCTGCATTACCATCAGATATGCCAGTTAAATTAATCGTTTGTGTACCTGACCCTACATTTACAGGTGCTGGATCAATAATGGCTGATAGTGTGGGGGCAAAATTCATCCCGAAACGCATCAAGTTTGCCGCTGGAATATCTGTAAAAGTATTGGCATCGTCGCCCGGTTTACTCCATGCCACTTGCACGAAGTCACCGCCTCCGCCTTCGTCATGCAATACTTCGAAGTAATAAAATTTACCTGCTTCAAATGTTCTATTTGCATTAGCAGCAGTGGTGAGACTTCCTTGAAAACCAGCATTTTTTAACACCAATGCTTTATTGGCAGGCATTGCATCTGTACTTAGCCAAAATTCAGCACCATCGTCAGATGCCATGGCAAATTTATAATTGCCTGTTACAGCAACTTGAATAAATCCTTTGATACGAGATTGGTAATCATCTAATGGAGCTGTCAAGAGACTACCCTGTGCATTCAGGCTGGTTAATACAACTGTTTGGGTTGGGGTAATAGTTGTAGCAGAAAGATTTTCTAGTCCAGGTTTGGGTTTAAAAATTTCCCAAACAACATCGCCTGCTTGAGCAGCGATACATGAACATATTAGCGAAGCAACTGTCGCTGCCGTTCGCAAATGGATTTTCACTAAATTTAAATAGGGAAACATAGTAACTTGTTTTTTCATAGAATAGATTGGGGTAAATTAAATTGAGGTTAATTAGCCACGTTTTATACGTTGCCTCTTGCAAATGTAAACACATATTCTTAAAAAAATGCTATATAAATTAATTTTAAGACGTTATTCCATTGCTATAATACGATTAATGTAATCAGGATTGCAATGGATAAATGTGATTTTAATTTTATATAATGAGAATTCAATAGTTAAATATCTTGCCATGATTTACATTTATAAATATTGAAAAAACCATGAAAAAATATTTTTTAATAGATACTGACACACTAAAACTGATGAGAATTCCTTTCTCGTTTTTTTTAATGCCTGTCTATTGGTTTGCCATTAGCCAAACTTATCCTGTAAACTGGGTCGCAGCTACTTTATGTTTTGTGGTTCTCCATCTGTTTATCTACCCCGCAAGTAATGGTTACAATAGCTATATGGATAAAGACGAAACCAGCATAGGCGGTTTAAAAAATCCTCCAAAGGCCACTAAAAAATTGTTTTATCTCTCGATTGTTTTCGATGCCGCAGGATTGCTGCTTTCTTTATTTATAAATACGACTTTGTTTTTTTGTGTTGCTTTGTATTTACTAGCTTCCAGAGCTTACAGTTATAAAGGAATTAGGCTAAAAAAATATCCCATATTGGGCTTCCTTACCGTAGCTTTTTTTCAAGGAGCATTTACCTATTTGATGGTCAAAGTGGCATTACACCCTATGATAGACTTGCATCTCAGCTACCAATGGCGGGCGATGTTGGCTTGTTCTTTTCTTATCGGCGGCGTCTATCCACTTACCCAAGTATATCAGCATGTAGCCGATAAGGCTAGTGGAGATAAAACAATTAGTTTACTTTTAGGCGTTCGTGGCACATTTATATTCTCTGCAATATTATTCGCTATTGCCAACGTGGTACTGTATTTTCATTTTGAAGAAGTGCAAAGAAGTTTTCAATTTATCCTATTTCAGATTTGTTTATTGCCAGTCATTATTTATTTCGTACAGTGGGCAATTAAAGTTTGGATAGATGAAAAAGAGGCATCATTTGAAAACACAATGCGCATGAATTCCATTTCATCATTAGCGATGAGTGGTTGCTTTATATTGATGTGTGTCTTGAATTATTTTAAATGAGCTTAATTGTTGCAATAGGAACGGCTGTTCCACCTCACAAACATTCCCAAGTACAGCTAGCCCAATATATGGGAGAGTTGTATAAGATTGATGAGGAAGAAAATAGAAAATTAAAACTATTGTACGCCAAAAGTGCTATAGATACTCGTTACTCTGTGCTAGAAGAGTTTTCTAATACAGATAATAATCATCCTTTTTTTGCAAATGCTCGCTTTCCAAAACTTAATCCATCTATTGATTTAAGGCTTGAAAAATATTTTCAGTACGCTTTGCCTTTGTCTGTAGCTGCTATTAAAAATACCTTTACTAAAGACATTGCAGTTAGCGAAGTTACACATCTCATTACAGTATCTTGTACTGGTATGAGTGCCCCAGGATTAGACATTGAATTGGTGAATATGCTAGGATTACCCAATTCAACCAAGCGTTCATCTGTTAATTTTATGGGTTGTTATGCTGCGATACAAGCATTGCAGCAAGCCGATTATATATGCCGTGCCGATGTTGGTGCTAAGGTATTGGTGGTATGCGTAGAATTGTGTACACTTCATTTTCAAAATGAAAATACAATGGACAATTGGGTGGCCAATTCATTGTTTGCCGATGGTGCTGCTGCTGTATTGGTAGTTTCAGATGAACACGTAAACTCAAAAAAGATATCGGGGTTTAAATTAGAAAAATTTTATACCCAAATTGTTGCCGATGGTCATAAAGACATGGCTTGGCAAATATCTGCTCAAGGTTTCTTAATGACTTTGAGTGCCTATATTCCTCAATTAATAGCACAAAATTTAACAATGTTTTTGACCAATATCTTAGCTGGTTTTAATATGGAACAACAAAAAATTTCTAATTGGGCAATACATCCAGGAGGTAGAAAAATATTGGATGCAGTACTTGCAGCCTTAGCACTAGAGCCTAAAGATTTGCAAGCTTCTTATGAAACATTGAAAAATTATGGAAATATGTCTTCGCCCACTGTTTTGTTTGTGCTGAATCAAATTCTACGAAAGCAAAATAAATTTACCAATGGACAGCATACATTTGCTCTCGCCTTTGGTCCTGGGTTAGTGATGGAGTCTGTATTGCTAAAATATGTTTGCTAAAAGATGTTACGATAAAGAATTGCTAGATGCTGAAGGCATTGATACCATTGCTTTGCACAGAAATTTATATGAATTAGGCATCATCAATTCTTGGCTAGGTGGGCATGCCATTTCTATTTCAGGAATTAAGAAAGTAGTTCAGAAAATAAATAAACCACATGTAAATATCATTGATGTTGGCTGTGGTGGTGGTGACAATCTTAGGGCAATAAGTAAACATTTTTTTAAATCAAATACCTCTGTAGCCCTTACAGGAGTAGATTTAAAGCAAGATTGTATTGATTATGCACAAAAAAATAGTTTGAATTTTCCCCATATTAATTTTGTGTGTAATGATTTTAGAAATGTATTGACAAAGCAAATAGACATTGTACATGCAGCCTTGTTTTTTCATCATTTTTCGGAGCAGGAAATTGCGAATTTTCTTTCATTGGCACATCGAAAAGGATGTTATATTGTAATCAATGATTTGGAGCGAAACCCCATTGCTTGCTATGCAATAGCCATACTTACCAAACTATTTTCTAAATCGTATTTGGTAAAAAATGATGCACCACTTTCGGTACGAAGAGGATTCAAAAAACAGGAATGGAAAGCCATTTTGAAAATGGCAGGAATTGAAAACTATACTATTGCCAATCGCTGGGCATTTCGTCACCTCATCATCACTTATCCTCATGGAAAATAAACTTTATGATTGTGCTATAGTTGGTGGTGGTTTGGCAGGGCTTGCCCTTTCCATACAGCTTGCTAGGTGCGGACACCAAGTGATTTTATTTGAAAAAAATCAATATCCATTTCACAGGGTTTGTGGAGAATATATTTCCAAAGAAAGTTTAGATTTTTTAGTTCGATTGGGAATTCCATTTTCTGAAATTGCGGTTGCCAATATTGATGAAGTTTTAATTTCGGCACCCAACGGGAAATTTATCAAACGACCACTATCATTAGGCGGAATAGGAATCAGTAGGTATTTGCTAGATGATTATTTGTACCAATTAGCAGTTCAATCGGGGGTTACTGTTTTGCAAAATACTAAAGTGGAAAACATACAATTTTCCGAATCTATTTTTGAAATTACCACTGAATACAATAGCTACAAAGCCAGAGTTGCTTGCGGCACATTTGGCAAAAAATCTGTTTTGGATAAAAAAATTAGAGAAGAAAATCCCATTGCAGCTAGCGATTATGTGGGTATCAAATACCATATTCGCACCTCGCTTGCACCCAATAGAATAGAGCTTCACAACTTTGCGTATGGCTACTGTGGCATATCAAAAATAGAGGATAATAAATACTGTATGTGCTACTTGACGCATGCTAAAAATTTAAAAAAATATAAGGGAAATATAAAGCAAATGGAAACAGAAGTGCTTTTCAAAAATCCATATTTAAAAAAGTATTTTACCGAGTCTGAGTTTTTATTTAATCAGCCTATCACTATTTCACAAGTTTCATTTGCAAAAAAAAATACTGTGGAACAAAATATTCTGTTGCTAGGCGATGCTGCGGGAACTATAGCACCACTTTGTGGAAATGGCATGAGTATGGCGCTGCACGCCTCCCACTTGGCTGCTGGGCTTATCAATTTGTATTTGAATAAAAATATAGATTTTGAGACTTTAAAATCGCAATATTCTAAAACTTGGAACGAACAGTTTTCCATGCGAATAAAAATAGGAGGAAACCTTCAGAAAATATTTGGGAAAAATATGCTTACCAATATGACCATTGGTGTACTTCGTTACTTTCCTAAGGTGGTAGATAGTTTGATACGATTAACTCATGGCATTAAATATTAGTATATTACTTGATATTTAGGGTGCAAAAATGTAGTCAAGGCTTCCTAAATATTGAATTGGCGATACTGCAAGCGTTAAAAGCACTGGCTATTTTTATCCACCGCTTTCCATTTTTATGATTTTTATGATGAACTTTGGCGTAGTATTTCATAAGACTTATGGCTGAAAAATTTTTAGTGTTTGATATTGAAACTACGGGTTTACCTCGCAGACAAATAGCCCCACTAGACGACAGCAGCAACTGGCCATATATTGTACAAATAGCGTGGATACTCTTTGATGAAGATGCCAAAGAACTACACCGTGCAGATTACATCATCAAACCTACTGATTATTACATTTCGCAAGCAGTAACCAATGTACATGGCATTTCTCATGAATATGCCTTAGAACATGGCAAAGATGCCGGTTTGGTGCTGGGTACACTTTACGAATTACTTATTGAAAACGCACCCACATTGGTGGCACACAATATCAAATTCGACACCAACATCACCCAAGCCGAACTGATTAGGCACAATTTTGAAAACATTATGAAACCCCTGCCCCATCTATGCACCATGCACATTGCATTGAAAGTGTTAGAGGTAAGTGGCAATAAGTTTCCCAAGCTTTCAGAACTGCATTACCACCTTTTCAATACCGATTTTATAGGGCATCATAGAGCTATGAGCGATGTAGAGGCGACTGCAAGGTGTTTTTTTGAAATGAAAAGATTGGTCGCCTCGGGCGAAAAACTGCCCCCATTGATCAAAAAAAATGACATTAATTTTGCCATTCGCCCCAAAGAAAAAATGGTACTAGATATTAGCGACAATCCAGATTTTATAAAAGCTGTAGAGCTAGTGCAACATAGCAAACAATCTTTTTTTCTTACAGGCAGGGCAGGTACAGGCAAATCTACATTTCTCAAATACATTACCAGCAATATAGAAAAAAACTTTATCGTAGTAGCCCCCACAGGCATTGCTGCACTAAACGTGGGTGGCGTTACCATACATTCATTTTTCAGACTTCCACTACGACCATTATTGCCCGACGATGAAGACATTCCCAAATTAAATTTTGCCAAACAAAAATTAATAAAAGAAA
>JAAFID010000155.1:0-442 GCA_013297765.1 Cytophagales bacterium
ATGCCTACAGGAACTATGGCAACAAAGCCTATGCTTTCTGAATTGATTGCCTTTGCCACCGAAAAGAAAATATTGATTTGCTATGATAATCCTTACAGTTTGGTATTGAATAAAGAGCAAGCACTAAGTGTATTTTCTGTTGATGGTGCAAAAGAAGTTGCCGTAGAGCTGAATTCACTAAGCAAATCGCACAACATGGCGGGGTGGCGGGTAGGCATGATGCTGGGCAAAGAAGAATACCTCAATGCAGCACTAAGCATCAAGAGCAATATAGACTCTGGAATGTTTTTAGGCATACAACAAGCTGCCATCAAAGCCCTAGAAAATTCTGCAGAATGGCATGAAGAAAGAAATAAAATCTATGCCGAGCGTAGAGACTGGATTTACAAAATATTGGATTTGCTAGAATTTCAGTACGACCGCAATCAAGTAGGTTTATTTG
>JAAFID010000155.1:452-7619 GCA_013297765.1 Cytophagales bacterium
AAATTATTGCATACCGCTTATGTGTTTATGACACCAGGAGAAATATTTGGCAGCAACGGCAAACCCTATATGCGTGCATCGCTATGTGTGCCAGTAGAAAAAATTAAGGAAGCCTATAGAAGGATAGAGGAGAACAAGGGGTTAGTGTTTGGTTAAGAAGTTTTGTAAGTTAATAATATATATTAAGTAGAATAAAGAAACACTACCGACAATGACATTAAAAGAAGCCATATTGAAAAGTTTGGAAGACCTTAACGATTTAACAAATTATTTGTCTGTTTTCAATCATATATACAAAAACAATTATTATGACTTTAAAGAAGCAAAAACTCCAAGTTCAACCATTTCAGCTGTTTTAGGAGATTTTATAAGAAATGGTGATACAAGGGTAAAACGAATTAAACAAGAGGGAGGAACTTATTCATATTATTTAACTAAAAACGAACAAAATATAAGTGTTGATATTTTAACAAGTGAAATAAAAGTTGTTGAAAATAAGGTTAACAAGAATGAAAACATACTGTCTTATGATGAAAGAGATTTACATAAACTTTTAAGTAGCTACTTAAAAAATACAGGTATTTATTCGAAAACTATTTTTCATGAACAATCGAACGGTAAAGACAACAACCAGATTTGGACTCATCCAGATATGGTTGCCATTAAGTTTTTAAATTTGCAGACTAAAGCAAGCCAAAATTTTTTGAAATCAATAAATAGGGTTGATACTTTTAAGCTTTATTCCTACGAAATAAAAAGAGAAATTAATAGCGACAGCGAACTAAAGAAAGCATACTTCCAAGCAGTTTCAAATTCAAGCTGGTCAAATTATGGGTATTTAGTTGCGTTTGAGTTCAGTGATAGTCTAACAGAAGAAATGGAACGCTTGAATCAGTCATTTGGAATTGGCGTAATTAAACTTAGTTCTAATCCTTATCAAAGTAAAGTTTTGCTCCCTGCAAAGTTTCGCAATTTGGATTTTAAGACAATTGATAAACTTTGTAAAATCAATAAGGAATTTGAAAAATTCATTGAACAGACGGAGAAACTGATGACAGCTGAAGATCGATATTATAAATCTACAGAAAAGGAACTTGATGAATTTTGTGACGACTATTTTACAAGTGATAGCGAAGTAGAAAGTTATTGCAATAGCAAGTATATACCTGTCGAATGAAATCATTTGCTTTAAAAATAATTTCACATTCTCTCCCACCAATTTTTTTTCTCTTATATACGTTTCATAGTTACCGACGATTTAATTGCTATGAATTTTAAGAAAATATTGTTAAAGGCACTGCTCTACACTACCATTGCTTTTGGGCTATTGGTAGTTGGGGTGGGTAGTGCAGTGTATTTTTTTCAGGACCAAATAATACAGGCAACCGTAGGGCAACTGAACCAATACCTGACTACCAAAATCGAGGTAAATCCAAAAATTGAGGTCTCTATCTTTGAAAAATTTCCACACCTTTCTATTCAATTTAAGAATGTAAAAATCTATGAGCACCCAACAGTAGGCTCTGCACAGCTGGCCCATGCCGAAAGGTTGTATTTTGCCTTTGATATATACAATCTTTTGCATTCTAAATATTTGATTGATGAGGTGTATATGGAAAATGGTTTTATAAACATCAAAGTAGATGCGCTGGGAAAGGTCAATTACAATATCATTAAAACCGATAGCACCGCTAGTGCTGGTAAGGCTGTAGCATTTGAATTACAAAAAATTGCCTTGACCAATGTTGCCATTTCTTACCATAATATTCCTGGCAACCAATACCATGAAATCGTTTTTAAAAATGCCAAAGCTCGGCTATTTGCCAAAGATGACAATTATGATATCGCCCTTAATACTGAGGCAACTGTTCGCAATATCCAGATTGGGAGCAAAAGTTTCTTCCAAAACAAAGACATTGCGACTGAAATAGGATTCAACATCAATACCCGCACAGGGCTAGTAAATATTAAGCCCACAGCACTGGAAGTAGAAAAAGCCTTGTTTCATATTGAGGGCAGCATTGCCTACCTGAAACCACGGCAAATAAACGTTAAAATCGAAGAAAAAAACGGCAGCATTCATACGCTACTTTCTTTATTGCCAGAGGAATTTGGCAAAGAATTAAGGGCTTATCAAAGTGAGGGAGAAGTTTTCTTAACGGCAGTAATCAAAGGCGAAGTAAGCAACAATCAAAACCCACTGGTAGAGGTAAACTTTGGATTTAGAAATGCCACATTTTTTCACCCCGATTTAAAACAAAAAATAACCAAGGCAAACCTGAATGGTTACTTTACCAATGGTCACCAAAGGCGTGCAAATACCAGCACCATTCGATTACAAAACATCTCTTGTATGATGAATGGACACCAATTGAAAGGCAATTTGGAAGTCAGAAATTTTATAGACCCCACCTTGCAGTGCGACTTAAGTGGAGTGCTAGATGTGCGTTGTATAGTTGATTTTTACCCCATAGCACATATAGAAAAAGTAAGTGGAGCAATAGATATTAATGCAAAATTTAAAGGTAGAATTGCCGACCTCAAAAACCATAGCACCTCTACCAATGTAAAGGCAGAAGGAGAAATTACGCTGATGAACATATTGCTGAAACACCGTCTATTGCCTTATCAGATAAAGCAATTAAGTGGCGACATTTTGTTCAACAACAACGATGTTTCTGTCTCCGACCTTACTGCCCAGTTGGGCAGTAGCGATGTACAACTGAACGGATTTTTTAAGAATGCAATTGGCAACTTTATTTTCAATACATCGGCTATGTACATTGAAGCCGATTTGAAATCTAGCTTTATCAATGCCGATGAATTGCTTACCATCAATGCTGTGCAGCAAAACAAGGTTGCAACCACCAAATTAAAGAATCAACCACCAACTAACACCAGTGTACGAGATAGGCTTGAGCATATTTTTTGCAAAATCAATTGCAAGGTAGCCAAGCTTCACTACGAGAAGATAGTCGCTAAAAATATAGCTGCCGATATCACCTATAGGGCACATGAACTGTACATGACCGATACCAAATTTGCTTGCGTTGGGGGTCAAGTAAACACTTCTTGCAACCTGATATTTCAACAAGGCAATACCATAGAAGCCCGCACGGTAAGCGAGTTGTACAACATCAATATCGACAGCCTATTTTATGTCTGCAACGATTTTGGGCAAACATTCATTACGCAAAAAAATATCAAAGGCGAACTATCAGGAACTATTGATGCACTGTTTGACGTAGATAGAAAGCTAAACATCAACTCGCAAACAGCTATTGCCAATATCGATGCACAAATTACCAATGGAGCATTGCACAATTTTGAACCGTTGAAAAGACTTTCAAAATTTGTAGAAGAAACCAAGCTAGAGCACATTCAATTTTCAGAATTGAAAAACAAAATTTTTATTGACAATGGCACTATCCATATTCCCGAAATGACCATCAAATCTAACGTTTCAGAATTAAGCATTTCGGGCACACACACTTTTCAGCAAGCAATAGATTACAGGCTTACCCTGCCATTAAAAAACCTAAAACCCGCCAAGCGTGATAGCGACGAGGCATTTGGGGCTATAGCCCCCGATAAGCGAGGTGAACCACGATTGTTCCTGACCATAAAAGGTACTGCCGATAACTACAAGATAGCCTACGACAAACAGCGTACACAATCGAAAATAAAAGAAGATTTGAAAAAAGAGAAAGCCGAGTTTTTGCAAATATTTAAGAAAAAGGAAAATGCGATGCCAAAAGAAGAAAAAGCAAACACCAACCAAGAATTTTTTGA
The DNA here is from genome assembly GCA_013297765.1 of Cytophagales bacterium. Lineage (GTDB taxonomy): Bacteria > Bacteroidota > Bacteroidia > Cytophagales > Cytophagaceae > REBA01. Next base: position 4,245 of record JAAFID010000155.1, read on the forward strand.
TTTTGGCGATTAACCGTAAATGGTAAAAAAACTTTTCATAAAAAAGAATGCTATTTTGGATTACCAAATCTTGAAAAATCAACCACCGAAAATTGGTTTTTATTTTTCAAATAGTATCCCATCAGCATACTAGCATCACTGCGGTAACTGATGCAATAAAGGTCGGGCTTGCCATCTTTAAATCTTTCGCCCATGTATTCGCTCGCTCTTTCACGGATAGTTTTGGGGATAGAGCCCTTGATATGACTAAAATTGTACTCGTCAAACATTGATTTGAAAGATACTACCTTACGTACTACTGTTGCAGGGCCATTGTTGTATGGATAATAACCGGGGTAACCGCCCATCATACCAAATGGGCTGTACATAGGGTAGCCAAACCCACCCATACCGCCGTATCCCATGCCCATGCCCATACCCATTGATAAACCACCAGGGCCACTAAACCCGTTGTTGCGGTAAACTGTTTCTTCATACGAGCCTACTTCTATTTCAATCCTTCCACTGTCAATTTTATTGACTGCTATGGAAATATTGCCATCAAGTACTTTGTTGAAATACCTACTGGTACGGTTTATTTCTTTTCCATCGCCATCGCCAAATAAGGAACTAGATTCATTGTCCTGCACAATGGGTGTGTTGAGAATATCAATGCCAGTTTCTGGAAAAAAATTATAATTGTTAAGCAATGCCATAGAATCTATATTGATGATAGAAAGATTCATCTGCTCGTGGCTCATAGTAACCCTAAACAAAGTTTTGTCCAATAAAAATGAATTGCCATTTTTTTGATTTTCCAAATTGCCCTTCTCCAATGAAAAATTTAACCTTTTATAAGATGATTTTTTTTGTTCTGTATCTATGGTGACAAGATGGGTGCTGGTTGCATCGTCGAAAGTCATGATGATGTTCTGGTGCAAGTGATACATTTTTTTTTGTGGGTAACTCGCTCTTACATTGTTATCGAGGTATCCAGTAATTACCTCTATCCCTACTTCCGTTTCGGCAGGCACATTCAGCTTGTCGTTATTGTTATCTAGCAGTTGATAAAATTCTGGAAACTCAATTGCGTAGCTGCCAGAAGTAGTTTGCTTTCCATTAGCACTTTCGTGAAGGTTTAGTATGTTTTTATGCTTTGGTACGGTAAGCATATAAAAGCGATTGTTCATGGCAAAGCCTCTTAAAAAATACTCGTCTTTGGCAAGTACTTTTAGGGAGTAAGATTTGTAGTCGCCTGTAGTTCGGTCGAGCGTTACGGCCGAAAGGGTTTTAAATTTATTGTTGTAAAAAAATGCTGCAAATACTTCCTCGTTCAGCAATATCCCTATCAACTTGTCTTTTTTGTTTGTAGGCAATTTGTTGAGGCTCACGTTGCGTTCTACTTCATTATTTGCATTGATAATGGTGGCTTGATATTGCTTGTGGCCATCAAAAAAATAAGCTACTGTGCCATTGGTATCGGCCACGCCCATAGCATCTTCTGGATTTTTGATACGCACCAAAAATTCGGTTACAGGTTGTTGGGCAGCAGTGGTAAAGACAATGGCATGCAACATCGTTGTTGCTAAAACCAAACATAAATGATGTTTTTTCATGTAATTCATGTTTTGTTGTTTAAAACGCTTTGCCATGCTGGTTTGTTTTTAGTGGTAAAGAATATTTGGGTTTGATGGATTTGGGATTTTGATATACAAGATAATAGTTTTTATACTTCTTTGAGTCAGTATTTGAATGGATGAATGTTCAAGATAAAGGATTGTTGTTTGTTGTAGCTATAAACTTAGATACTTCTTTTATTTATTTGTTAATTAACATGCTACCGTGTAATATTTAAATATTCTTTCTTTTTCCTTATCTTTGGGTTATGGCTACTGACTTTGAAGAAATAAAAACCATTCTTAAAAACCTTGCTGTTTCCCAACAAGAAACGGATAAGAAGTTTCAAGCAACTGAAAAACTTTTAAAAGAAAGTTCTTTGGAAACGGAACGTCTTATGAAAGAAAGTTCGCTGGAAACCGACAAACGTTTTCAAGAAACTGAAAGGATAATTAAAGAGCAAAACAAAGAGCTGAACCGCCGTATTGGAGACCTTGGGGACAAGTTTGGTTACTTTACCGAAGGAATGGCGTTGCCTACCATGGAACTGATTCTCGAAACACGGTTCAAAGTAGACACCATCACGCCACGTTTTAAAAAGAAACTTCCCAATGGCAAACAGCTGGAGTACGATGTATTTGGCTACTGCAATGGAACGGTAAACAATGCTGTAGTGGTGGAAATAAAAAGCAAACTTAAATACGACCATATTACCGAAATGGTAGGTGAGCTACAGGAGTTCAAAACCAACTTTCCAGAATATGCCTCAAAACACCTTTTTGGAATACTAGTGGCAGTAGATGTGCCTTCTAAAGACCTCATAGACCATGTAAAAGCCAAAGGGTTATACTTTGCCCGCATAGCCAATGATATTTTTGCGATGGAAGAAAACCTAGCTGCTACAGATTTTAATAGGTAAGGGCTTGAAAGGATTATATTTTTCGTAATCCCTTTCCCATAATTTACAGGGTTACCAACCCTGTACCTAATTTATTAAAAACTAATATCCTCAATTCATCCCTATCATTACAAATGAACCCCAGAAAATAGGCTCTTTGTATTTTAGCTTAATCTCTTTTTTAGCTTCTAAAAATGATTTGCGGCGGTCGCCAGTTTTCAACCATTTTTTGTAAAAAGTCATCATCAATTCTTGTGTTACCTCGTCATTAACTTTAAACAAACTCATGATGATAGACTGCGAGCCTGCCACTAAAAATGACCGCTGTAAGCCGTAAACCCCTTCGCCTAGTTGCACCTCACCTAGCCCAGTTTCGCAAGCACTCAGCACGACCAAATCTGTTTTGTCAAAGTTTAGGTTCATAGCTTCATACGCCGTAAGAATACCATCGTCGCTGTTAAAATCGTAAACGTTGGCATTTTCCATCAATGCACCGCCATTCCGTAGCAACAAGCCCGAACGTAGCAATGGGTTGCGGTACAGTTGCTCTTCGTTTAGTGCTCCACCTACATTGTTGCCTGCAGCATCTTCCATAAAGAACCCGTGCGTAGCAATGTGAAATACTTTTGGGTTTTTCAGGCCTTTTACTGCATCTTCTTCGGCTTCGGTTTCTAAGTATAGCTTGGCATCCCAACCCGAAGATTTTAACAAATTAAAAATTTCTTTTACTTCTTTTTCTGCCCCAGGCAACTGATCCACATGCTCTTGACCTTTTATGGCTCGGTCAGTAGCGGCACTATTCTTTTTCACACCAGCCGAGTAATAGCTAGGATTGCCAAACAAAGCAATATTATTTTTTTCAACTATTTGGTCTTTTTTTC
>JAAFID010000156.1 GCA_013297765.1 Cytophagales bacterium
GTGCAAATGTTTGTCTTTCGCCATCGAAAAATAATAAACCTAAAAAGGCTATGTTGTGAAGTGTCAAATTTAGCAAATTACCCACAGGCAACAAACTCAAAAGATATTATCAGTAACAACTCACATCTGTTTTGCCAAGCAAGACGATATTTATACGAGCTTTCAATAGTTAATTAGCTTGTATTGTTGAGCCAATGCTTTGTGTAGATATTTTAATATATTGCCTAGTGTTTAAGTAAATCTAGACAATTCTTCTCTTTATTTTGCTAAAATGTAATGTCGAAGAAATTTTTTTTCTATAGCATTTATTAATAAAATGATTTTAAGAATTGTAAATAGGTTGTTGCCATTAGTAGAATTTCTGCAGGTCATGAACAACAATAGATGGTACAGAATTCTTCTAATAGTAGGGCAATTATTTTTTATAGCACCTGCTATGGCTATGCGACAAGAGCGACTATACATCAATGAAGGCGAACTAACTGGGGTAGATCGCAACACCTTTCCCTTTTGGGCATTCAATACAAGTTGCACCTTTTCGGCCACCAATGCTCGTCTAAAACTGCACGTGGGCGATACCTTACAACTTACTGTTATTAACAATAGTAGTCGCAGTCATGCATTTGCTATTTTGAATTTTGCCTTGCCTTCAATTTCTATAGCACCTAAGGATTCGGCAACAAGTACATATATTTTTGATACAGAAAAATTGCATATTTTGTATGACCCTACACAAGCGCCAATAAACCGCTATATGGGGTTAGCAACCATGATAACAGTGGAAAAATGCAATTTAAAAAAGAAAAGTTTTTATTGGAATTTGAAAGAACATCACAGCAAATTCAATGTCGCCCTTGCAAATAAAAGGACGGTAGATTGGAAAAAATATTATCCCGACTACTTTACCATCAATAGCCGCAGCTACCCAGAAACACAGTACGACCCTACAGCCAAAGTAGTGGCAAATGTGGGCGATACGGTATTGCTACATATTGCCAACACAGGGCAGGCCAAGCACATCCTACACTTTCATGGATTTCACCTGAAGGTTATCCATAGCTCGCAAAATAATTTGCCAAAAGATGCGATAAAAGACACTTTTCCGCTCGCTAGTATGCAAACGGTAGTGCTACAAATGATTGCAGATAAAAGAGGGCAATACAGTGTGCATAACCAAAACTTATTAGCAATGTCTGGCAGAGGTATCTATCCCTATGGTATGCTTATTATCATGCAAATAAATGAATAAAGTCATTTTGATACTGACCTGTTTGGCTGCATTTCAGCCAGCATGGGCACAGCAGCGAAAAATATTTAAATTGGTAATGCGTACCACGGGCGACTTGGTACTACACGATGGAAACATGATTCCCTTTCATGGCTATGCCGACAGTAAAACTACAGCACCTATTTTGCCTGCACCTACTATTCGGGTCAACGAGGGCGACACGCTAGACCTAGAGGCGACAAATATTTCGCAAACACCACATACATTGCATCTGTATGGCTTAGATGCCAACACCAGTAACGATGGCGACCCGCTTACTTCATTCGAGCTAGAGCATAGACAGAAATACACGTATAGAATTATCGCTCGCCATGCTGGCACCTATATGTACCATTGCCATAGTACAGCAGTGGTCAATGTTGCCCTAGGAATGTATGGGTTGATTATAGTAAATGCTGCAAAAGGGTTGCATACCGTATGGACAGCAGGCCCAATCTATGATATTGAATATACTTGGATAGCCAGCGAAATGGACAGTTCATGGAACAATAATCCACCACAACATGATACTATAAGTGGCACTACCACCCTCCCTCCATTTGTACCCACTTATTTTTTGTTAAATGGCAAATCAAACCCAATCTATCCACAGGTATTAACCGTTTTACAAAATAAGGCTGTTTACTTTAGGCTTGCAAATATAGGATACCACGACCACCGATACATTTTCCCTCGTTTTTTAAATGCTTTCATTATTGATTCAGATGGGCGACCGCTGCCTAATGCCAATCGACAAGACACTGTAGTTGTATCGCCAGGAGAAAGGTATGGTGTAATATTATACCCAAACGAAACCCAAACGGCCAATATACGGCTACACTACATTGACTTGAACACAGCGGAAATAGTCGGTCAAAAAAAAATAGCAATCAACATCATCTCGCCAGCATTTGATGTAGATGGACTAACCCACCATGACCTATCCTATACCCCTCATAGATATAAAAAAATGGTAACCATGCGTAGCAATAAGTGGATTACAAGACCTACCACCATCAGTATTTATAATACGTACGGCATATTGGTAAAGCAAATGGATATATATATTGGAATGCCATTTTTGCAAATTGACCTAGACCTATCTAGTCTTCAACCCAGTGTTTATAGCATTGCCACACAAATAGGGGACGTGAAACTATGGAGCCAAATGGTTTGGCAATAGCAGGTAGTTTTAACAATGATAGATCATTCAACAACAAGAGAAAAATGTGTAAACTTGCATCTCGTACTTTTGCAAAACGCTTTTTTACCTATGCAAATTTAAAAATCGGATGATGAATGTAAAAAAATACATTTTAGCAGTATTGGCAATTGGGGTGTCGTGTTTTTTTGTTTGGCCATGGCTAGAAAGCAATGACTACAACAGCAAACGTGAACAAGAACTAAACACACCGGCCGCCACTGTATGGAAGTACACCAATGATGTGGGCAATATTGTATCAAGAATACCCGAAATAGCGAATGTGCAGCTACTCGATAGTACCGCCACCAGTTTAAAATTTAAAGCTACTACCCACAGCGGTCAGTGGTTGGTGTTGCAGTCTGTTCTTACAAGCGACACCACTAGAGATTTGAATTTTTTAAATAGCTCTTTTGGCTACACAGGCACTTGGCATTACACTATAAGGGATATGGGCAACGACCAATGTAAAATTTTTGTGATCGAGAAAAGTCATTTGAAAAATTTTTGGTTAAAGTTGCTGCTGCTAATTGCAGGGCGAGATATACTGGTAGAAGAAGAAATAAGAGGCATACAATGGATGGCAAAAGAAGACCAATAGCCATTGACAGCACTCGAAAAAAATTGCCTCGAAAACCACAATGTGTTGGCTGCCGAGGCAAATTAAACTTTTTTCAATTATTATTTATTCGGCTGTGGCGTCATTCGCAAATAAGGCTTAATTACCGTATGCCCTTTAGGAAATTTGGCAGCAATATCTTCGTTCTTTACAGAGGTAGCAATTACCACATCTTCGCCATCTTTCCAGTTGGCTGGCGTGGCCACACTATAGTTTGCGGTCAGTTGCAACGAATCTATTACCCTTAATATTTCATCAAAATTTCTGCCTGTAGAGGCTGGGTAGGTAAGTATTAATTTTACTTTCTTGTCGTTGCCTATGATAAACACCGACCTTACTGTCATGGTATCGCTGGCATTGGGGTGTATCATATCATAAAGATCAGAAACTTTTTTATCTGCGTCGGCAATGATGGGAAAATTTACCACACAGTTTTGTGTTTCATTGATGTCCTTTATCCATTCTTTGTGGGAATCTACTGGATCTACACTTAGAGCTATTACCTTCACATTGCGCTGATCAAACTTTTCTTTTAGGCGAGCAACAGCACCTAGTTCTGTAGTACATACGGGTGTGTAATCCTTTGGGTGCGAAAACAAAACAGCCCAGCTATTGCCTAGCCATTGATGAAAATTAATAACGCCCTCTGACGTTTCTGCGGTGAAATCTGGAGCTATATCTCCTAGTCTTAAAGCCATGTGGATATGTGTTTAATAAGATTTTGTAGTAATTATAACCAAATATACACAATAGAACTACAATACAAATTGCAGTGAAAAAGTAGTTTGTTTGGTTATTTGTATGAAACCTAAAATATAGTATTTGTCATGGGAAGGTATGGCGGAATAATTTTTTATATAACAGAGAGATTGTAAACGAATATGTATAATTTTAAAAGACAAAAATATTTTTCTCACTTTAAATAAAACAACATTATGTCCATCATTAGAAGTGCAAATGCAGTATGGGAGGGCAACCTACAACAAGGCAAAGGCTCGGTAAGCGTTGAGAGCGGCTTAATTTCAAATGCCAATTATTCATTTACCAAACGCTTTGGCGACGAGGCTGGCACCAACCCTGAAGAATTGTTAGCGGCTGCTCATGCTGCTTGTTTTTCAATGGCACTATCGGCAGGGCTTTCGGGGGCAAATTATAAAGTAAACAGTGTAAAAACTATAGACAAAGTAACGCTTGAAAAAGTAGATGGAGGCTTTAAAATAACCACTATAGATATTCATTGCGAGGCATCGGTAGAAGGGGTTTCCAACGAAGATTTTCAAAAAATAGCGTTAGATACCAAAGCAGGTTGTCCTATTTCAAAGGCACTTACAGGAGTGTCTTTTGTATTGCATGCTACCTTGAAATAACAGCTTTACATGCCCATTCAGTTGATAGAAAATCCATGTTCGGAAAGTATTTGTGCTATGTGGCACATTACCGAAGACATGGATTTTTTTTTGCATCGCCTCAACCTAGCTACGTGCCCAGGATTTGCCACGGTGCATCACCCAGCAAAACAGGTACAATGGTTGGCCAGTCGTTTGTTGGTCAAGGTATTGGTCGAGGATTATTGGCACCAAACTTTTGAGGGCTTGTATAATGATGAACACGGCAAGCCTTGGTTGCAAGAAAGCGATTGCCACATTTCTATCAGCAATTCTAATCGCATAGCTACTGCTATACTGCACCGTACAAGGCCTGTAGGCATAGATATAGAACTGATAAAACCAAAAATAGCATTAATCGCTTCCAAATTTCTTACCCCATACGAAGAACATTTTTTGGGACAAAACACTGCTCTACTTACTGCAGCATGGTGTTTCAAAGAATTGGTATATAAAATACATGGTATTGGCAATATTAGCTTAAAAGACCATATTGCTATACAGCCCTTTGGACTAGATGCTGTAATGGGTAAGGCATGTGCTACATTAAACCTGGCTACAGTACACCATTTTGAATTAAAATATTTTCAATGGAATGGTTATATGTTGGCATATAATTATTACCTTAAAGCCAATAATCCCTAGTTTTTGATTTCTTTTTCGCTTTGGTGCTGGCTTGCAAATTATCCCCATTGTAGCACAACCAATGCGTTTGGCTTGCACTCTATTTGTAAAAAACTGTTATGAAATGCCTATTTACATACCTTCTTGCCTTTGCGATTAACCACTACATTTGTGGTCAGGGTGGCTATGCTGTAGGTAGCAAAGTGAGCGATTTTGCACTTCCTACAGTGGCAGCGAATGGGAGAAAATCACTTTCCGAATATGGTGACAAGAAGGGTGTGGTACTGGTGTTTCATAGTATTTCTTGTCCATTTGCAAAACTCTACGACGCTAGGCTGCAGGCATTGATGGCAGAATATGAAACAAGGGGTATCGCTTTTATATTCATAGATTACCACAATGCCGATGGCGAAGAAAGCCCTGAGCAAATATTGGCTTATTTGACCAAGCAAAATTTATCGCAATTGATTTATTTAATAGATACCAATCATAAAGTAACTGCCCAATTTGGTGCTACCAAAGTACCCGAAGTATTTATTTTAAAAAATGTAAATAGTGCATTTATGCTTTTTTACAAAGGTGCTATAGACAATACCCCTAGTGCAGTGCAGCCCGATTCAGAAAATTATTTGCAAGATGGACTCAAGGCGCTGCTAGGCAACCTACCGCTAAAAGTAACCACCAAAAAAGCATCGGGCTGTGCTATTGAAGATTATTAAAATCTGATGATCATAATTTATTGTCTATAATACCATGACTAACCAATACTTTGAGGGAAAAATATTTAACAAAGAAAACTTTGCCACTGCTGCATTGCCTCGTGGCGAGTATGAAAATTGTGTATTCAGCCACTGCGAATTTTCAAACGCCAATCTCAAAGAAATACGTTTTTTAACCTGTGAATTTTTAAACTGTAATCTTAGCTTAGCCAATATTTTCAATACAACCCTAACCGATACTGTTTTTAAAGATTGCAAAATGCTGGGCTTACATTTTGACCAATGCAATGCCTTTGGCTTGTCTTTTCGTTTCGAAAACTGTATGCTAGATCATTCCTCTTTTTACAAAATAAAAATCAAAAAGACCGTTTTCAGCCACTCTCGACTGCACGAAGTAGATTTTACAGCCTGCGATTTAACTAGTTCTATTTTTGAAGGCTGCGACCTGCTAAATGCAAAGTTTGAGAACACCCTATTAGAAAAAGCAGATTTTCGTACTTCATTCAATTATTCCATTGCTCCTGAAATGAATAGGATAAAAAAAGCCAAATTTTCTTTGGCTGGTATTGCTGGGCTATTACACCAATACGATATAGAAATAACAGATTGAGCTATTTTGAGAAAAGTGCACATGATATAAATTATAATCGCAACGGGCAAAAAACAAATGATAATTCACCAAAGTTCATGATGCCTACCTATTGAATGGGCTTTTTACAATAGCATTTTATTGAGCCTATTGGTTTGTAAAAGAATCGACTCTCTTAAAACCTTAACCTTAGCCCTAAAATATCTTGCATACTGCTCAATATTAGGAAAAATCATGTTGATTATTTATTTTAGGTTTAATTCTAAAAAAAATTTATTTAATACTATACTACGATTTTTCTAAACACCACTCTCCTATGAAAAAAATAACCAATATTTTATTACTATTATTTTTGTGCAATCCTATTTTTTTAATGGCTCAGTCGCACACCAAAAAATATGAAATGTACTCTATCATTGGCGTTATGATAGCGTTGGCAATCTTTGTACTTGGCTTTTATTATTATTTATCCAATCAAAAAAAGAAAAAATCGGGCGATAAATTTGTGGTAAAAACAGTAGAAACCTACCGCAACGGACGTAAAATAATCATGACCAAAAAATACAGGGTAGTAGAGGATAAGGAATTTCCCAACGAGTTAAAGCGTAGCACTAGGCGTTAAGCAGTTGTAAAGTCATAAATTTTTTCTGGAGTAATACAAAAATCTAAAGCGATGTCGTGATTTCCGATGTCGCTTATTTTTTGAATAGGGTCAAAAAAACATAGACCTATTTTAACTACATCGGGTTTACAGTTGGCCAAAAATTTATCGTAAAATCCTTTGCCATAGCCTACCCTGTGGCCTGTGGTATCAAAGCCTAGCAAAGGCACTAGCACTATATCTATTGAAAGGGGATTAATTATTATGACATCTTTTGGCTCAGGAATTTTCATCGGCCCCAATATTAGCTGGGCTTGAGGGGGTAGCAATACAGCATGTAAATCTTGTGTTTCAGCATCAATTTTAGGTACAGCAATCTGCAATTTGGGGAATTTTGAATGCAATGTTTTTATTAGAAATGTGGTATCGACTTCTTTCAGGTGTGCAATAGGTAAAAAAGTATGCACACATTGAATACTTGCCATATCGAACTGCTGTAAAAAAAGAATCGCAATTTGGTGGCTTTTTTTCTCAATGTTTACCGCCGAAAATGCAGAACGAAGTTCTTTGAAATGAATGCGTGCAGATAGTTTATTCAT
>JAAFID010000157.1 GCA_013297765.1 Cytophagales bacterium
CCCCAGTGGCTTGCGTTCGTTCACAAGAAGTACAGGAATGCTAGACCAGCAACTATTTGCTCGTACTATAGACAATATTTACCACCATTTGCTGTACTTGACTTTCTATTTTCAAGGAGAGCCTTACTTGCACCCACATTTTTTAGCTATGGTAAGGTATGCACATACAAAGGGTATATATACTGCAACATCTACCAATGGGCATTATTTAGACGAAGCCACCGCACAAGCAACAGTGCAATCGGGGCTTAGTCGGTTGATAATTTCGATAGACGGTACCACCCAACAAACTTTTCAAAAATACAGGGTAGGGGGGCAGCTAGAAAAAGTAATTGAAGGCACTAAAAAGTTAGTAGCTTGGAAAAAGAAACTCAAATCTAAAACCCCATATATTGTATTTCAATTTATAGTGATGGGGCATAATGAGCACCAAATCGAGGAAATTAAAATGTTAAGTAAAGAAATAGGGGTGGATAGCTTACAACTAAAAACGGCACAAATCTACGATTATGAAAATGGTTCTGATTTGCTACCCCAGTCTGTGGAATATGCCAGATACAAAAAAAATAAAAGTGACCATTACGAAATAAAAAATCAATTGCTCAATTTCTGCTGGAAAATGTGGCATTCCTGCGTCATTACTTGGGATGGAAATGTAGTACCCTGCTGCTTTGATAAAGATGCCTCGCACCAATTGGGCAATGTGAAGCAGCAAGCGTTAAAAACAGTATGGAGAAATCAGCTTTACCACAGTTTCAGAACTAGTTTACTGAGGTCGAGAAAAGAAATCGAGATATGTAAAAATTGCTCAGAAGGTACCAAAGTTTTTGGCAGCTAATACTTGATTGCCTTACTTTTTACCCACTTGAGCATAAAAAAAGCCTGAACAAATTGTTCAGGCTTTTTTTATGAATTTAACCAATGATTATTTATTGATAACCACCATTTCAGTAGTATTCAAGTTTCCTTTGCTGATAACTACAGTGTAGATACCGTTAGCAAGGTTTTCAGTATTGATTTCATGATTGGTTACTCCAGCAGCTAGTGCTTGGTTGCCAGTGTACACTTTTTGAGAAAGCGAATTGATAAGTGCAATGTTTACATTATCATTAGCAACTGCATCAATTTTTACATTTACTTTACCAGCAGCAGGGTTTGGGTAAACAGTCATTTTGTTTACTAAACCATTCAAAGAATTAGTACCATCAGTACCTGTAATAGTGGGTACAAATTTACCAACACCATAGTTTTCAATTCTTGCCCAATTTCTATTACCACAGCATTGATTCCACATTGATTGGTTTTTTCCGCCGCCAACAGCATTATTTGCATTTGCGAAATCTATACCAATAATAGTTCCTACTTGAGGCGTATAAGGAGCTAAAAAATAACCAAGACCAAATTCACCTGTGAGACGCATTTTAGCTTCAAAAATATATCCATCAGAAGTGTTGGTAGATTTAAATGGGAAACTAGGAACTGCTCCAAAAGAACCTACTGCTGTATTTGAAAGCTTTTTATAATAAATTTGTTCACTACTAGTACCTGTATTTTTTGAACCATATATACCATTTGGCCCAGTTACATCTGCACAAGGAGTACTTACTGGCTCTAGGGCTATAAATATTTCAGCAGCATCTTCATTACCATTTGGCGTAGCATCTATTACTTTCATAATAACATATAAACAGCTATCATCCCATGTTGCTCCTACAGTTACATTGTTAGGGTTTGGAGTACCAGGAGCAGCAGCACATTTCTCCGCATCTGCACCAAAATTAATAAAATTAGTCAGTAGATTTTTAGAAATATCACCATAAGCTTCATCAATTATACCATCAACAACTGGAGTTCCTTGAGGTATTAAAAGTTCTTTTTTTGTTTGAGCATAAGTACTTGTAAATATGCCGAGTGTCAATGACAAAATAGATAGATAAATTTTTTTCATGTTTTTAATTATTTAAGGTTAGGTTTTTATTTGTTTCAAAAATAAGAAATCGTGCCATCATATCAAAATTTTAATATTGAATTTTACTATATCAAGAAATATTTTTTGTGGTTTTTATATCCTCTTATACCATAGTATTTTGTAAGAAATGATGTTTAGTGGTCATTTTGTGGCTTTAATGTGCTCGTTATGTTTTTTCTGCGGGTTGTTTATGAACCTCTTTTCCCTCAAAACTCATTCTAGGTTTTGCCACATAAGTTCGTTTGTAAACCTTTTTTTGTTTTAGGTAGTTGTTGCTTTATTTGGCTATCGCTATAGCATTGTTTCTTTTGTTAAATTTGTAATCTATAACTATACCTTCTAAATTTGATACTGTATATAATATAGTATATGGTAGCACTCATTATTGCAATTTTATTTTTGTCGGCTTTAATTTATTTGGCAAAAATAGCCTATGCTAGTTTTGCCAAAGCCAGCAATCCTAAAAATGCGTCGTGCTGTAGTACTAAATCTTGTTTGCCTAAACCTTAAAAATAAAATGTCTTACCTTATTGCTATTTTTCCTGTTTTGTTATGGGCTATATTGAAAACTTTCCCTCCTCGTCGTATTAATAATTGGTATGGCTATCGCACAGTCACTTCTAAAAAAAGCCAACAATACTGGGATGAGGGTAATAGATATTCTACTCAATTTTATCTATATATTGGTCTGTTAGCATTGTGCACTGCTTTTGTTGCTAACTATTTACAGTTTAAAAATGGAGTGTTTCTTACCGCTATGGTAGTAGCCACCTGCATGATTGTGATTATACCTATTACAGAAAAACATTTAAAAAAAACGTTCAGCATCAAAAAATAATTTTTTTTTGATGCTGAACGTTTTTTAATATTTTTTTCAAAAAGCTTGCATTAAAAAAATATCCAATTTCGATTTTAAGCATCGTTTTTTTATCACTACAATAGGTTTTTTTAATAAAAGTATATTATATGCTCGTTTTTAACTATTGAAAATACCTTTAGTGCCACTAAAAAGACATTTAATTCTTTTAAATTTTGTAAATGTATTTTTGGTAGTATTTGGTAAATTAATCTTAACAATAGCATAACGCAAGCTATTTTGATTTTAAAAAATCTATCTTTTTATTTCTTTTTAACTTGACAAATAAGATTTTAATCTAGTTTTTTACTTTTTAGATAATCTATATATTGTAAGTTTCTTTGTTCCAGTATGTGCTGTACATTGATATTTTTTTAGAGTTATTATTGCTTGCTTTCAAGGTATTTTTTATGAAAAGTACAATTTTTTGTTTTGGAATTATAAAACTTATATAGCTTGTGATAGCCTTGTTTAAATATAAATATATAAATAATTTATATGAATATATAAAGAATATTTTCTTAACGATTTGTTAATTTTGAAGCATTGTGGGTTATGTAAAAGTCAAGTTAAATTTTCATTTTTTTGTTAAATATATTTTTTTCATTTTTGTCACCCTCTCCCAATAAGAGAATGTATTTTTAAATCATCATTGTTTCTATGTTAATTGTAAAAGATTGTAAATCAATTTGGAAAAATTGCCTTCAACTGATTGTTGAAGTAGTTGGAGAGCAAAGTTATAAAACTTGGTTCGAGCCTATAGTTCCGTTAGCACTTAACGGCGATGTGCTAACAATACAAGTTCCAAGTCATTTTTTTTATGAATGGTTAGAGGAGCATTATATAGGAATACTGAGAATTGCTATTGATAAAGAGTTAGGTACTCATGGTAGATTGGAGTATGTGATTGATCAAGATAAAATTGATTTTAATTCTAAAAATAGTACAAATTTCAATACTGTCTCTAAAGGTAATATCCCACTTTCTAGTGGAAATAAGGCATCTGCGGCTTCTGAAAATTCAATTAGAAGTCCTTTTGAATTAAAAACGATAGATAGAGGCAATGGGTTTGATTCTAATCTTAATCCCAATTATTTGTTTGATAATTTTGTGGAAGGTGATTGTAATAGATTAGCCCGCTCGGCGGGTATAGCCATTACCAAGAATCCTGGCACTTCTTCGTTTAATCCATTAATGCTATATAGTGCAGTAGGTTTAGGTAAAACTCACTTGGTTCAATCTATAGGAAATGCTATAAAAGATAAGCATAAAGATAAAGTAGTGTTGTACGTTTCTTCTGAAAAATTCACAAGTCAGTTTATAGAGTCTTCTTACAATAACAGGATTCAAGATTTTGCCAATTTTTACATGCAGGTCGATGTGCTTATTATAGACGACGTTCAGTTTTTGGCGGGCAAAGAAAAAACACAAGAAGTTTTCTTTACGATATTTAACCATTTGCACCAAAATAAAAAGCAAGTGATTATGACGAGCGATTGCCCACCTAAAGATTTGAAAGGTATGCAAGAGCGGTTAATTTCTAGATTCAAATGGGGTCTTACTGCAGACTTGCAACAGCCTGACTTAGAGACTAGAAAAGCAATTATTCATAGAAAATTACAACACGAGAAAATTCAAATTTCAGAAAGCGTAATAGAGTATTTGGCTTACAGTGTAGATACAAACGTTCGTGAATTAGAAGGAGTAATTGTATCTCTAATTGGTCAGTCGGTACTTAATCAGAAAGAAATTGATTTAGAACTGGCCAAGCAAACCCTTCAAAATATTGTAAAAAACATAGAATCGGAGGTAAATATAGATTATATTCAAAAGTTTGTATCTGAATTTTTTCATGTATCTATAGAGCTACTGAAAGACAAAACAAGGAAACGTGAAATAGTAGTAGCAAGACAAGTAGCCATGTATTTTGCCAAAGAATATACTAATATGTCTCTGAAATCTATAGGTAGCAACTTTGGCAATAGAGATCATAGCACAGTTATTCACGCCATTACCGCTGTTAATGATATGATGGATACCGATAGAAAGTTCAATGCAACGATGCAAGAGTTGATAAAAAAGTTTAAAATGAAAGCAGTATAATTTTTGTAGTGCATATTTGTTTAGTTTAGTGTTTTATGGTTGATAAGAAAGCCCCTATTCAAAGAGGGGCTTTTTTTGTGTTTTATCATAAAAAACATTTAGTCAATAGGCATTGATTTTAAAAGACATATTTTTGATTTTATAAAAAAATGAATTGTTATGTACAAACCAATTACTTTTTACTAGTGTTATGTATTAAATGCGAACATAACTTATTAAATATTCGTTCAATATATCGGTAAATTAAATTTTATAACTATATTTATAGTTATACTTGGTAAAGTTATAGGTATTATACCTCCAATCTCTATGAAAAAAAAAATATTACTGCTTATTTTTGCTTTTATTTCTATAGGTGAAATAATTGCTCAAACAGATACAGCTTTTTGGTTTGCTGTGCCTTATGTTACAAGAAGGCATACAGATAGACCCGTATTTGTAAGAATATCTGGAATACCAGGTACTTCTATAGACATTACCCAACCAGCTTTAAATACAACATTTACTACTGCAACAATACCAGTAGATGGTTCTGTAAGTGTTGATTTAACAAAGTTGTACGACACAATGGATACCACTTATAATTTTATATCTAGCACAAAAGGAATAAAATTAAAATCCACAGTTCCATTTTCAGCATATTATGAAGTAGTGGGGCTAAACTTGAATAATGGTCAAGGACCCAAACCATTAATTACTTATGGTAAAAGTTCTCAAAATTCAGATATTTTTACGCTAAAAGGAAAGAACGCTTTAGGGCTAGAATTTTTTGTTCCTTTTCAAACAAAGCCTCAGTGGGCAAACGGTACAGAGACTGGTTTAGGAAGAAACTGGTTTACTTGGGGTGGTCAAGCAGAAGACGATACCTATTCTGGTTTTGATATTATTGCCACTGAAAATAATACAAGAGTTGATATTGACCCAACGGCATCTGGTAATGCTATTTTTGGGCGAGGTACTGCACCTTTTTCAATTAACTTAAACAAAGGTCAGGTGTATTCGGTAAGAGCACAAGGGAGAAATTACACAAGCCCCACTGGTGCTGTTGCTAACCAACATTTAAGTGGTACAAAAGTAACTTCCAATAAGCCAATTGCCATTACTGAAAAAGATGATACCGTTAGAGAGGACAGGGTCGAAGGGAATAAGAGATTTCAAGCCTTTGATTTGATTGGAGATCAGTTGGTGCCTACCTCAATTATAGGAAAAGATTATATTGTAGTTAGGGGCTTTTTAACAGATCCAGACTATGTTTTTGTAGTTGCTACACAAAATAATACAGCCATAAATATTAATGGAGTATTGAAAGCAACATTGCAAGCAGGGCAAACCTATACAGATTCATTAATTAGCCCCATAAGTAATCGTTTTATGGAAATTAATGCCACTGCACCAGTGTATGTGTTGCATGTATCAGGTATTGTTGATGAACTTGCAGGAGCAATATTGCCAAGTACTACTTGTTCGGGTTCAAGTGCGGTTACTTATACTCGCTCTACTAGAGAGACTTTTGTTGTTAATATATTAGCAAAAGATTTTGGCTTAGATGATTTTAGAATCAATGGCGGTGCTGTAGGTGTGATAAAGCGTGCTGATTTTAGACGTGTAAATGCAACTTCCGATTGGTGGGTAGCGAATTATTTATTTGATTCGACAAATATTAATGCTACTGGCAACGCCGCATTTGTAGCAGATACAGGAAGGGCTTATGTTATTTCTAATTCTAATACTTTATTTCACATGAGTATTCTGAATGGAAAAGCACAAAATGGTGCTCGTTATGGATATTTCTCTGACTTTGGTAATTTCAAACTTAATTTGGGTCTAGATCAATTTAATTGTGCTACCAATAAGGCTGTCTTCAATTTGCCTTATCCTAATATTGTGTGGTCTAGTTCTCAACTGCCTTCAAACATTACCACCAATCCATTTACTGTTGATAAGCCAGGGACTTACTTTGTTTCTGTTACTGATAGATATGGGTGTAGTAGTAAAGACACTGTCAATGTTACGTATGCACAAGAGGTTAAAATTGATTGGATAGACAAAGATAGGCCTGTTTGTGTAGATTCAGATAATCCTGCTCGAACACGAATTGCCGTATCATCTACGATTCCTTTTAATGTATATGAATGGACATTGCCAAATAAAACTAAAGTAACCAATACTCAAAGTATAAGACCTAATGAGAGTGGATGGTACAGACTAGATGTTTCAAAGAATTTTACTAATACTAATGGTAAACAAATAACCTGTAGAGACACAGACTCTGTAAATGTTAATTTAAGAACTAATTTTTTCAGATTTACTGGGCTGAGAGATACCATGGAATATTGCTTCGGTAAAACTTTAACAATTAACCTTGATACGCTAAGAACAAAAACTACTTACCCTACCTATAAAAGTGTTACATGGTCAAAAAATGGAACTGTTGTAACTTATCCTGGAGTGGAATGGAAAACAACACCATTAAATGAGTCTGCATTATACAAGGCAGTTGTAAAAGATCAAGATGATTGCAATGTTAAAGACTCTGTATTGGCTATTTTTTATCCTGAAATGGATTTGAAATGGAATAAAAATGCTGCTGTTTGTAAAGAATCTTTAAATAATAGTAAAAAGACAATTAATCTTACCCCAGGATTTGAT
>JAAFID010000158.1 GCA_013297765.1 Cytophagales bacterium
GATTCATTGGCTTTGCCCCCCAGTAAATGAATGTTTTCATAAGCGGGATGATCCAGCAAAGCATTCATTCGGCGACGAAACACTTGGCGAATTTTGGTACGGTGCATGTTTGAAGCTGCTGCCATTTCATCGTCAGCATCTGAAAAATATAAGTATGGATCAAATGGGATAATAAGCACTTGCTGCATGGTAGGGTCATAACTGTAAGTAACAGTATCTATAGCACTTTCAGCCGAAGGAATTACCTTTACTGGTTCTGCTTTACGCACCACTGCCAATGGTTCAGTTTTAGGCTGTGAGTTCGGGGTAATATTAGTAGTAGGTGTAATCTTTTTTTCTGTCACTACAGATATATTGGTGGCAGTAGAGTTTGTTTTATTAGCACTCGCCAGTTCTTTAGAATCT
This sequence comes from Cytophagales bacterium, assembly GCA_013297765.1. Taxonomy (GTDB): domain Bacteria; phylum Bacteroidota; class Bacteroidia; order Cytophagales; family Cytophagaceae; genus REBA01. The sequence continues at coordinate 406 of JAAFID010000158.1, forward strand.
GGATTTGGGTTGCTCACCATGATTTCTTGACCAGCTTTTAACTCAAAAGAATTCCATTTTTTCAAATCATCTATCGACACATTGTATTTTCTCGACAAGCCATAAAGTGTTTCACCTGGCTGAACTATGTGCACTTTTTTAGTGTCTGCGTTAGTTCCTTGTTGAGGTTTTTCTGTAGGTAAATTACTGGGCACTGCCGCTAGACTATTGGTATTAGGGGCTTCCTTTATGCCTGCTGCAAGCGACTTGGCATTGTAAGGAATACTTATAATTTGTCCCACTTTCAGCCCACCTTCCAGTTCAGGGTTCATCTCCATCAAATCAGAAATGGGCACACGGTAGAGGGTAGAAATTCTGTAAATCGTTTCGCCGGGCGATACCATATATCGCACACAAGTTTTTCCAGCTACTACCAAAGTACCTATCGAATCTAGTGGTGCCGCCACTCTTGCATAAGATATTTGTAAAGTGGCAATTGCCAAAATGATCCAAAGTAGAAAAACTTTACGCATAATGAAAATAGGTTTGAGAGTAATTTGAAATATAATTTATAATGCTTGTTCTAAGTTTTTAACCAGTTACTTTGTGGTTTTACAATTAATCTAGCGTTGTTATAGGCCATTTTCAAAGTCAAACAAGTTCTAGCGGTATAAATTGAATCATTCAATTTGTAAATCACCAATGCCAAATCGGGGTTTGGAGAGCCTGAGGTTAGGCATAAAGGTAATAATAATTGAATTTTATTATCATAATATTGAGGTACAGCAATTTTGTAATTAGTTCTCGCCCTCTTCTTTACTTCTTCAATCGATCCAATCAACTGCCTTCTTAATTCTGCATCGTCAGCGGTTTGAAGATGTGCAGGAAATCGTAAAATGTTATCCCCAATAATATGATCTAAATCTGGAATTAAATCGCATTTAGGATTAAATATCAACAATTCAGGTTTATCAAAAAAATTAGCTACTTCTGGAATCTGGTGAGAAAAATGTCTAAGAAGTGTATTGTCGCTTTTTTTCAAAAATGCTTTAAAACAAAAGGGAGTTGTAAAACCTTCTTTTGGTTTTTTATATTCTTCAAAAAAAGCAAATATATCCTCTAAATTTTCTGTCACAAGACCTGTATTAAAACAGGCAAATTTGTTATCATTCGTAAAAGCTACTTTTTTTTCTTGAAGTAATTTTCTGAAGGTAAACTCAATATAATTTTTGAGTATTCCATAATTCTTACTTTTATGGTCAGCAAAATCCCATTCTTCTTTATCAGCAAGGGTATCAGCCAAATAAACTATGGAATTTTTAAAATTCGGGAATAATGCAAATTGAAAAAGCTGAGAATTGAAAGAAGATTTTGACATTAATAAATAGTTTTGAATTAAGTACAAAAAAATGAGAGCCATCTACTTTTAAGAATGGCTCTCTTTATATTCGTTTGTTTTTATCTTACTTTTTGCAGATAGACCTGCAACCATCTATATGTGATAATGCTGTAAATATATAAAAGAAATTTCTAAATACAATATTTTTATTTTGTTATACAAATATTTAATAACCAAATATTTCCTCTTTACTCAGCTCTTGAACTTTGCCATATTTCTCCAAAGCTTTGAAGTCAATTTTATTTTTTGAGCCTACTACCAGCATAATACGCTTTTGACCTTTCACATATTGCTCTTGAAACGCTTTGATATCGGCGTAAGTGGCTTTTTTTACCCAGTCATAAACGTCTTTTCTAAGGTCGTAATCTAGCCCTAGTTTTTTTGCTGCTTCATAGCTGCTCAGTACAGCAGCCTTAGTGATGCGTTGGGTATTTATATTTTCTAAAATGTAATCCTTAGCATTAGCAAATAGCGTTGGCGACTCTGGCATTTGCTCCATCAGCAAGAGCATGCCATCAGTGGCTTCCATGATTTTGTCGGCTTGTGTACCTATGTATGAGAATACATAATTGGGGTCTTCCATTTTACCTGCACTTTGATATGTTGAACGGACGGAGTATGCCAAGGCCTTTGACTCTCGCAACTCTTGAAACACTAGCGAACCCATGCCTCCTCCAAAATATTCATTGTACAAATTTACTTTCGGCACAAGTGTTTTGTCAAATGGCTTAGATTTAGATAGCATTACAATTTCGGCTTGCACCATATCGTAATCTACCCAATAGACTAGATTTTCAGACATATCTCTAAAGGCAAATTTTTTGTTGGCAGCCACAGGTAGCAAGGTAGCATCAACTTTATGATGTTGGTTCATCAAACCTACAAAAGCACTACTTTCTTGTGGCCCATAGTATAAAACACGATGCTGGTAGGTCAATAATTTCTTAATCATATTGCTCAGGTCGCTTGCCTTCAGGGCTTGCAACTGGGCAGTAGAAAGAATATTTCTAAATGGAGAATTTGTACCATATTTAGCATAACTCACCAACCCCCCATTCATAATCGCTCCTTTGGAAAGTTTAGCATCGGTACGTGCCTTCAGCATACGTGCCACTAAGTCGTTCAAAGATTTCTCATCATCTACTGGATTAGTCAATAGGTCCTCAAACAATGTAAGGGCAGGCACAAAATTCTCATCCAACCCCGATAAACTAAGGCTAATAGCATCGGCCGATATGGAGATGCCGTAAGTGCAGCCTAATTTATAAAATTCTTTTTTCAAATCTTCGGCATTGAATTTGGCAGAACCCAAATAGTCGATATAGTCAATGGCAATGCCATAAGTAGGGTCTATATCACGACCAATATCAAAGATAATATTCAAGCTAAAAATCCCATTTTCTATATTTTTTTTATAAATAACAGGAATGTTTGACTTCATCGATAGTTTTGTCAAATCTTTCGAATAGTCAATAAATACAGGCTGTATAGGAGCCGATGGTTTGCTCATTACCGTTGTATAAAATGCAGATTGTTGCTCTCTATTGATGGGAACAGGCGTAATCTTTGGCTTTGGTACTTTTTGTATGGTAGAATCTGAGCCTGTTACTTTTTGTATTTCTACATAATTATTTCCAAAAAAAGTATTTGCAAATGCGACCAATTGAGGTTTGGTAAACGTTGCCATTTTATCTACTTCGCCTATTACATCGGCCCACTTACGGCGAGATATAAAAGCATCTACCATCAAATCGGCACGTGCTCTATTGCTTTCACGCTCTCGCATTTTGTAAATTTTATAATCGTTTACAATGGCTTTCAGCAACCAGTCTTCAAACTTTCCTTCTTTAATCAGTTGCACCTGACCTAGCAACAATTGCTTCAACTCTTCCATTGATTGCCCTTGTTTAGGCTTGCCGCTCAATGCGAATATCGAATAATCGTTGAACCGCATAGTGGATGCCGACGCACTCAATACTTTTTGCTGCTGATTAAGGTTTAAATCTATTAATCCCGCTTGGCCATTGGTGAGTATCATGCCCATCATTTCACCCAATAACGACTCTGTTGTGTTATTTCCTGGAAGTCTAAATCCAATGGTTATATTTTCTGCATCGGGGCCTATTATTTTTTTAATTATAGGTGCATTTATTTTTTGCTCTACAGGTGCTATAAATACTGGCACTGGCTTAGATTTCCAGCTACCAAAATGTTGCTCTATTTGGGCTATGGTTTTCTCAGGGTCTAAATCACCACTCAAACAAATGGCAACATTATTGGGTACATAATAAGTATTAAAATATTTTTTAATTTCAGTAATGGATGGATTTTTCAAATGCTCTACAGTGCCTATGGTTGTTTGTGTTCCGTAAGTATGGGTTTGAAATAAAGAAGCCATCAGTTGCTCATAAACTTTTCTGCTGTCACTATCCAATCCTTTATTTTTTTCTTCATACACGGCTTCCAATTCTGTGTGAAATAAGCGTGGCACCACATTGGAAAAACGCTCTGCCTCTATCGCCACCCACTTTTCTATTTGATTGGCTGGAATATCATTTACATAAACTGTTTGCTCTAAAAATGTATAAGCATTGGTACCTGTAGCCCCTATGGTACTAAGCATTTTGTCATATTCATTGGCAATAGCATACTGTCCTGCAACTAACGACACACTGTCTATTTGATGATATAAATACGCTCTTTGCTTGCTATCACTGGTTTTGCGATAAACTTCGTACAATGCTTCAATTTTATCAATCTCCACTTTTTCTTTGTCCCAATTGGCAGAACCGATTTTAGGAGTGCCCTTGAACAAAATATGCTCGAGGTAGTGGGCTAGGCCTGTAGCCTGGGCAGGATCATTTTTACTACCAGCCCTAACCGCAATATAAGTTTGAATGCGAGGAGCATCTTTATAAACTGAGAGGTAAACAGTAAGTCCATTTTTTAGCGTATAAATTCTAGTTTGCAGCGGGTCGCCCACTACCGTTTGATAACTGTAATTTCCAGCCTTTACTGTTTTCTCTTGCAATTTTACTGGCTGTGCATATAGCAGTGCAGGAAACATGGATAGTATAAGCAGTAATTTTCTCATCATGTAATTTGATTTATTAAAATTTTCAACTACAAAAATAGGAATGGAAATGAGATTTACAGCCTTTTCGTATTTGTATAAATATTCCTAGAAAAAATTTAACCATTCAAATTAAGTTTTTATGTGAATGAAGAAGTTACTAATTGATTACTTTTTTGCTCCTCAAAATATCTTGCTACTAATGTTTTTTTATTAATTTTGGTAAAATATAGTCACAATTTTTCCTGACTAATCTTTCTTTTCAATTCATTTTGATTTGACCCTAAAGAAAGAATGGTGTTTAAAAAAATTTAACAGTAAAATATCATAATGGCTGAAATTATTCGGATGCCTAAAATGAGCGATACCATGACCGATGGTGTGATTGCTTCATGGCACAAAAAAGTTGGTGACAAGGTAAAATCTGGCGATGTACTTGCCGAGGTAGAAACCGATAAAGCAACCATGGAACTAGAATCTTATCAAGACGGAACATTGTTGTATATAGGCCCTAAGGTCAAAGAATCTGTACCTGTAAATGGTGTAATTGCTATTATAGGAAAAGAAGGCGAAAATATTGAGGGATTAATGAAGGAAATTAATTCAGGTACAACTACCAGTTCAGAAGCTAAAAAAATAGAAACCACTACCCCAGTAGCTACTGAAACAGCTACTAACGTTGCTATAGATTTATCAAGTATCAAAGCCGAAGTAATAAGGATGCCAAAAATGAGCGATACCATGACAGAGGGTACTATCGTGGCATGGCATAAAAAAATAGGTGATACTGTAAAATCTGGCGAATTGCTTGCAGAGGTAGCAACCGATAAAGCTACTATGGAACTGGAGTCTTATGAGAATGGAACTTTGCTATACATAGGTGTTAAGGAAGGCGAAGCAGTAATTGTGGATGGTATTTTAGCCATTATAGGTGAGAAAGGAACAGACTACGCTCCGTTGTTGCAAGCTAGTAGTGCTAATTTGACTAAGCCTGAAAACAATGGTGTTGCCCAAAATACAACAGAAACCAAAGCACACGAAGCGCCACCAGTAGTACAACAAACCGATACCAACGGAAGAATAAAAGCATCGCCGCTAGCAAAAAAAATTGCCCAAGAAAAAGGCATCAGCATCACTCAAGTTACGGGTTCTGGTGAAAATGGTAGAATAGTAAAAAAAGACATAGAATCTTACAAACCCACTACTGTTGCTGCACCAGCTAAAAAAGAAGCTGCTACTACAATATCTTTCCCTGCTGTAGTAGGCGAAGAAAGTTATGAAGAAGTGCCTGTTTCTCAAATGAGAAAAGTGATTGCCAAACGTTTGGGAGAAAGTAAGTACAGTGCTCCACATTTTTACTTGACCATGGAAATAAACATGGACAAGGCTATGGAAGCTAGAACCAGTATGAATGAAATTTCTCCGGTGAAAATTTCATTCAACGATATGGTAATAAAGGCCACAGCCGCAGCACTGCGTAAACACCCTAAAATAAATTCTTCTTGGCTGGGCGATAAAATAAGATACAACCACCATATACACATCGGGGTAGCAATAGCAGTAGAAGAAGGGCTACTTGTACCCGTGGTAAGGTTTGCCGACAATAAATCTATGTCGCAAATTTCTGCTGAGGTTAAAGAATTAGGAGCCAAAGCGAAGAACAAACAACTACAGCCAGCAGATTGGGCAGGCAATACGTTCACTATTTCAAATCTAGGAATGTTTGGTATAGATGAATTTACTGCCATAATCAACACCCCAGACTCTTGTATATTGGCAGTAGGTGGTATCAAGCAAACTGCAATAGTGGTAGATGGACAATTGAAAATTGGTAATATCATGAAAGTCACCTTATCTTGCGACCATCGTGTGGTGGACGGCTCTATTGGTGCTGCATTCTTACAAACCTTAAAAAGTTATCTAGAAGACCCAATCAGAATATTGATATAACACGATTTGCAACAATTTTCAAAATGCCTCTTCCTACAAAGAGGCATTTTTATTTAATATTATTTTAATATACTTTCTTTTAATGAACCCTACAGATACAACTCATCTAAAACTGACGCCCCAAGAGTGGCAAGTATTGATGCTATTGGGGGCTATCAATTTTACCCATACCATGGATTTTGTGATGGTAATACCCATGGGACCAAAATTAATAGAGCAACTACATATTACTGCAACGGAAGTAGGGCACATTATATCCGCTTATACCATAAGTGCTGCCGTATTTGGGCTACTGGGTGCGGGTATTATAGACCGTCTAGAGCGTAAAAAGGCGCTAATTATTTCCTTCTTAGGGTTAATTGCTGGCACCCTATGCTGTGCTTTTTCTGAAACCTATATTCAATTGTTGCTGGCAAGGGCATTTGCAGGGGCTTCTGGTGGATTAGTGGCTTCACTCGTCTATACTTTCGTAGGCGATTTTGTTGTTGAGCAAAAGCGAGGTGCAGCAACAGGTATTGTCATGAATTCCTACGCTATCGCCTCTATTTTAGGGATACCACTGGGTTTGTTGCTTGCCAATAACTTTAGCTGGAACAGCCCATTTCTGTATTTAAGCTTTTTAGGATTAATATTTTGGTTCATTGCTATATTTAAACTTCCTATTTTGCCCAAACCACAAATCAATACCACTGCAATTGTTGTTTACAAGAAAATTTTTAGCACCCCCAATGCTCAGTGGGCTTTGCTATTTATGATATT
>JAAFID010000163.1 GCA_013297765.1 Cytophagales bacterium
TCATCTCTATTTTGAGAAAGTTTGAAAGCAGATTGCACCTCGTCTATAGAGATTTCAAAGCCAATAATGCCAGCTATATGGGCATTGAGAAATTTCTCTGACATTGCCTCTACCTTTACTGGGGTTGCAGAAGAAGATTCATATTTGTTTACCAATTTTTTCAAAGCAAACAACAGTGCCTCGCCTTCTATTATTTTTACTGTGCCGTAAATGTGTACTGCGACATAATTCCAAGTAGGTACATTCTCATGGTCGTACCAAGAAGAAGAAATGTAAGCATTGGCCCCCGAAAAGATGGCCAGCACTTGCGATTGATTTATCAAATTTTTTCCTTGCAGATTTGCTTTAGAAATATGACCAAACAATACTTCTTTACCCTCAAGATTAAGTTCTAACTCTAGCGGAATGTGCGTGGCACAGGGCCTACCATCTGTTTGATTGACCAATATTCCAAAACTATTTTCACATAAAAATTGTCGAACCTCGGCAATGTTGTTGTTTTGAAATTGATGTGGTATGTACATAAGAAAGGCTTATCAAAGGTAGTTTTTTCCTAAAATTAAATGACGGATATATAAAAGCAAAAACGATGAAAGTATTTTCTAATACCTTCATCGTTTTTGCAATTTTAAAAATAGGGATATTAAGCCTCTTTTTTCTTGGCAGCCGCTTTTTTAGCGGCAGTTTTTTCAACTACAGGTGTTGCTGTCTCTTCGGTCACTGGCTCTGCTACCTTTTCTTGCACAGCAGTAAATGTTTCGGGGTGGTATTGTGCCAAGATGGTGTACCACGTGACCAATTTTTTAATGTCAGACAAATAAACTTTTTCCTTGTCGTAATCGGGCAGTACACTTTCTAGAAACGACCCTAAATCTGCACCATCGGCTTTAGGGCTTATGGGCAATGTTAATGCATACTTTTTAAATACCGAGGCAAAAATATCTTCTAATGCTTTAGAGGCATCGGCACCCGTCGTGTACATAGAAATTTCTTTCAATATAGATACACGGGTATTGCTGTTGGCTATGATTTTGATTTTTTGCTCGTCGATAGATTCTAGTATTACCCCAGTGCGGGTAGGTTTGATCACCTTGTACAAACCACTTTTGCCAGCTATGGCAGCTACATCTTTCAGATTCATTAATAGATATTTATTTAGTAGATTTTATATTAAAAATAACAGGAATAGAGGTCTGCATGGAATAGCCAGGTGCTTTAAATTTTAACATTTTCACCACTCTTATTGCTTCCTCGCCACAGCCGCCGCCTATATTTTTTACTGCTGCATGCTCTGTAGCACGGCCGTCGGCATCCAATTTTAATTTTACAATACACTCGCCTTCTATGCGGTTTCGTTTTGCCATCATAGGGTATTTGAGGTTACGGTTGATAAAGGCATACATGCTGTCTTGCCCACCTTCGTAGTGCTCTGCAGCAGGTATCACTTTGGCTGGCTTGGTTTGAGCCTGTACTACATAGCTGCATACAAAGCAAAAGCACAGTAATAATAATATATTTTTTAGCATGTTTTATATAGGTTAGTTTGTACAAAAATATACTAAATATGAAAGAGTGCCAATTAAGTTAATCACAAAAGCAAAAAATAGTAGCGTAGTATTGATGCAAAATATCCTATCCATCATTTGTTAGAATAACAAAATATAGAGTTGTTTAATCGATGTTTACTATTCATCAAAGCCGCCACAAAGGCATAATCTACTGCTCGCCAAAATATTCTACAAAATTGCGAGGAGTTTCATAAAGCGTTATTTTATGCAGTCGTGCCGAAGAATCTTGAGCCACCAAAGGAGCTAAAATGTTCCAGATTTCGATAGCCAAATTTTCGGTACTGGCCATTTTTCCCTGCATAAAATCCACATCTACATTCAAGTTTTTATGGTCTAATTTTTCAATAACATGAACTCTAATAAGGGTACTTAGCTTCTTGAGGTCTATAACAAACCCTGTTTCTGGGTCAGGCATTCCCTTAACAGAAACTGTTAAATCAAAGTTATGCCCATGCCAATTGGCATTGGAACAAGGGCCAAACACTTCCTTGTTTTTCTCTTCGCTCCAATTGGGATTGTATAATTTGTGTGCAGCGTTGAAATGCTCTTTTCGGCAAACGTATATCATAGTGTATTTTTCAATGCCTTGCTGGCTATGCAGCACCGACGTTTAAACTTTTGCAAATATAAGCAAGATGAAGTCAAAACGATAAAAATTCAAGCATCTGTTTTTTATAGTTTACCTATTGTTTGCCGCCGCAGGAAATTGTCGATTGCCTGCAAAACCAATTATTTTTTATAACTTCAATTTTTAAAATATTCCAATATGATTATAGTTACAGGGGCAGCAGGCTTTATTGGTAGCTGCCTTATAGGTAGGCTCAATGCCGACAATTTCAATTACATCATTGCCGTAGATGATTTTTCAAATGCCGAAAAAAATAAAAACCTAGAGGGTAAGAAAATTCAAGAAAAGATAGACAGAGCTATTTTTTTTGAATGGCTTGAAAAAAAATACGAACTGGTAGAATTTATATTTCACATAGGTGCTCGCACTGACACTACTGAGTTTGATAAAAGTATTTTTGACAAGTTGAATGTGGAATATTCCAAAAAAATATGGAACGCCTGTGTAGCTTATCAAATTCCTTTGGTGTATGCCTCTTCTGCCGCTACGTATGGGCTAGGCGAATTGGGCTACGATGACAACGAAGCTTTGATACCACAATTAAAATCGCTAAACCCGTATGGAGATTCTAAAAACGAATTTGATATTTGGGCATTGCAACAAGAGAAAAAACCATTTTTCTGGGCGGGATTAAAATTTTTCAATGTTTACGGGCCCAATGAATACCACAAGGGCAGAATGGCCTCGGTAATTTTTCATGCTTTTTACCAAATAGAAAAATCGAATGCAATGAAGCTATTTCAGTCGCACAACCCTAATTTCAAAGACGGGGAACAGATGCGTGATTTTATTTATGTAAAAGATTTGATAGAAGTGATTATATTTTTGATGCACCACCGAAAAAATTCAGGCATCTACAACCTAGGTAGCGGTAAGGCCCGCACGTTTCTTGATTTGGTAAAAAATACGTTTGCAGCAATGGACAAGCCAGCTGATATATCTTTTATACCCACCCCTATAGATATTCGTGACAAATACCAATATTTCACAGAAGCCAATATGAGTAAACTGCTGGCTATAGGCTATAGCAAAGGCTTTCATACCTTAGAGGAAGGTGTAAGCGACTATGTGACCAACTACCTTAGCACTACCAAATATTATTAATCCATACTTTTTTATAGAAATTATATGACTTCCAATTCCCTATTTATACTCATTATCTTTCTCGTCACATTCGATTTTATACTCGATCAAGTGATGGATTTTTTGAATCAATCTTATCAGAAAAAAGAACTGCCAGAAGAGTTGAAAGGAATTTACGATGAGGAGCAATATGCTAAGTCGCAAGACTATCAAAAAGCCAATGCCCAGTTCGATTTCATACAATCTAGCTTTAGTTTTGCCACCACCTTGGCGATGCTTTTTCTAGGCGGCTTTGGCTGGCTTCACCATTATTTATTACCACAAATTACCAACCCAATATTGCTGGCCTTGGCATTCTTTGGGATATTATTTATTGCGTCTGATATTTTGGGCTTGCCCTTTTCACTCTACAAAACTTTTGTGATTGAAACCAAATTTGGGTTCAATAAAACAACACCTAAAACATTTGTATTGGACAAATTGAAAGGTTATGCACTTGGAGCCATTGTAGGTGGGGCTTTGTTGTCATTATTGCTTTGGTTGATGACCAGCATTGGCATCAACTTTTGGGCCTATTTCTGGGTAGTTGCTGGTGTATTTATTTTGCTCATCAATATGTTCTATACTTCGGTCATTATGCCTTTGTTCAACAAATTGAAACCATTAGAAGATGGCAATTTAAAAGCTGCCATTGAGCGATACAGCCAGAAAGTGAGTTTCCCACTTGACAATGTTTTTGTGATAGATGGGTCAAAAAGAAGCACCAAAGCCAATGCATTCTTTAGTGGCATGGGCAGCAAGAAAAAAATAGTATTGTACGACACACTTATTAATAACCATAGTGAAGACGAACTGGTGGCCGTGCTAGCACACGAGGTAGGGCATTATAAAAAGAAACACATCATATTGGGCTATGTACTTTCTATTTTGCAAATTGGATTGATGTTGTTTATACTTTCCAGATTGGTGTTCAACCCTGAATTGTCAATGGCAATGGGAGCAGGTAGCTTGGCTATTCACATCAATTTGATAGCATTCGGTATTTTGTTCTCACCACTTTCTCACCTTATTGGAATGGTAATGAATATGATTTCTAGAAAAAATGAATACGAAGCCGATGAGTTTGCGGCTACTACCTTTGCCTCTGTGCCATTGCAAGAGGCTTTGAAAAAATTATCAGCCAACAATTTGAGTAACCTAACTCCGCATCCTGCTTATGTTTTTTTCCATTATTCTCACCCACCTATGCTAGAAAGGCTGAGATTTTTGAAGAGGTTTTAAAGGTTGTTTTAGTTATTTATTCCCATTTTTCATTTAATTCAAAAGCATTTGTATGGTGTCTTTTAATATTTAATGCTGTATTACCACTACTGATGCCTTAGCTTGAAGTAAAAGCAGCGGTAAAATCTCTTGGGAACAAATCTATCCAAAAAAACCTAGACTTGTTTCTAATTTTATTCAATAATAAAATTAGCCGATTTGTAGCTAGTTTTTAGCAGATATAAGCCTGACTCTTTACCAGTAAGATCGATAATTTGTTGTAATTCATTTGTTGTTGCTTCATATACAAGCGTACCTACTGAGTTGTACAAGCGGACAGTACTAAGAGGACATTGGCCAGATACTGTGAACAAGCCTAATGATGGATTGGGATAAATTTCAATTTCATGGCTGTGGGTATTTTGTTGTAAAACTTCAACACCTGTTGGCTGAGGGCATTTGGCATTATCTACGCCTTGACCACCATCAAATATAAGCCAACCTTTACTCTTAAGTTTAGCAATTGCCTCTTCACTAACTGCCGAGTATTTGCTGCCCCCACCATCAAACTCAACATTTGGTTGTACAACCTGATTTGCCCAACCATTTAGCAAGTTATCGTAATTGTAAGTACACAAGTTTACCTCAGAAAACATAAATTGCATCTTTTCAACTCCTGAGATATTCCATGAACCTAAGGGTTGATTAAAAGAAGACGCCCCATCAAACATTTGATTCATTTCGTTAACGTTCTCAATATTCCAGTTTGCAATAGGTTGATTGAAAGATTTGGCATCACTAAACATCAAACTCATATCGGTAACATTTCCTGTATTCCAAGCACCAATAGGCTGATTGAAAGAACCTGCACCGTCAAACATATAACCCATATAGTTCACTTTCTCTGTATTCCATGCACCGATAGGTTGATTGAAAGCACTAGCTCCCCAAAACATTTTACCCATATTGGTTACGTTCTGTGTGTTCCATGAACCTATAGGTTGATTGAAAGAATTTGTACTTGAAAACATATAACCCATATAGGTTACGTTCTTTGTATTCCATGTACCTATAGGTTGATTGAAATTCCAAGCTCCACAAAACATATAACTCATATCGGTTACGTTCTCTGTATTCCATGTACCAATAGGTTGATTGAAAACCCATATAGGTTACGTTCTTTGTATTCCATGTACCTATAGGTTGATTGAAATTCCAAGCTCCACAAAACATATAACTCATATCGGTTACGTTCTCTGTATTCCATGTACCAATAGGTTGATTGAATGAGCTAGCGATATAAAACATATATACCATATTTATAACTTTTCCTGTATTCCATGTACCAATAGGTTGATTGAAAGAAAGAGCATAATAAAACATATAACTCATATTTATAACTTTTCCTGTATTCCATGTACCAATAGGTTGATTGAAAGAACGGGCATAATAAAACATATAACTCATATTGGTAACATTTTCTGTATTCCAAGTATCAATAGGTTGGTTGAATGAACTGTCATTATCAAACATATTACTCATGTTAGTAACATTCCTCGTATTCCATAAACCTATTGGTTTATTGAAGGAACGAGCATAGCAAAACATGGAACTCATATTGATAACGTTCTCTGTATTCCATGCACCAATGGGCTGATTGAATGAAGTAGCACTATTAAACATCAAACTCATATCGACAACACTCGCTGTATTCCATGTACCAATGGGATGATTGAATGAAGTAGCATTACGAAACATATTACTCATATTAGTTACATTGCTTGTATTCCATGAACCTATGGGTTGATTAAAGGAAACAGCATTACTAAACATATTATTCATATTGGTTACGTTGCTTGTATTCCATGAACCTATGTTTTGATTGAAGGCACGAGCTCCCCCAAACATAAAACTAATGTCCGTGACGCTTGTTGGTAAACTGGTAGGTACCGAAATTAATTCAATTGCATTATTAAATGCATATTTAAAACTGGTAATACCAAGACCATCCCAGCTTTCTACGCTTTTGAGTTTATAATGGGACATAGAAGCATCCCCAAACTGGCTTAGTGTACCTGTAATTATTACAGAATATAAGCCTGTCGAATTATAACTATGTCTTTTTATACCAGCATTATTAAATGACTGTTTTTCGCTGCCATCTCCCCAGTCTATCGTAACGTTCACATTTCCATTAAGTGGCAAATAGATTACATTGTTTGGTGCGGACGTTTGGTACTTAAGTACCATCTGAGAGAGTAGGGAGTGTGAGCCGAAAAGAACAGTGGCAATTAGAAAAATAAATTTTAGCATGGAAAAGATGTTTTAATTTTAAATAAATTATTTGGTTTAACGTAAACTCTGGCTAAGTAATAAATGTTTCTTTAAAGGGTAAATAAAAAACGGATATAAGCAATGAATTTGGTTTAGAGAAGCATAATTTAAATCCGAATGAAGTTATTTTTCAACTTATAAATACAAAGTAATATAGCAAAACAATTTTGTATCTAAAAATTAATATTTGATATCATATGCACAAAAAATATTTTAAAATATAATATTTCAAAGAACACTAGGGCTATGCATAAGAATATTTTAAAATAATAGATAAGATACTCCATAGACCAATGGTGAGTAAAACAGTGGTGATTGAATCCACCTTTTTGAATTTTTAGTATAAATTGTGTTCCACCTCAATTTCAATCATAAAAAAAAAGCCCTGCATCGCTTACCGATAGAGGGCTTTTTTTTATAAGAAGTGAAAAATTATTTAGCAGTTGCTACCAAGTTTACATCCAATGTAAAGTTGTTATCAATTGCTTTATCGCCTAGGTTGTCGAAGAAAGAACCTGAGCCATATTTAATATCATAAGCAGTTCTATCTACAGTT